>JANMTA010000239.1:0-10992 GCA_031389965.1 Betaproteobacteria bacterium | reverse complement strand
GCAGGCTGGTGGAAACGCCCTGCGGATACATTTCGTGGGTATCGAGGCCTTCCGGCTCGAGAAATATCTGATGGCTGTCCTTGCCGGCGAAGCGGTGGATCTTGTCCTCGATCGAGGGGCAGTAGCGCGGCCCGACGCCTTCGATGACGCCGGTGAACATTGGCGACCGGTCCAGCCCCGAACGGATGATGTCGTGGGTGCGGCTGTTGGTATGCGTAATCCAGCAGGAAACCTGGCGCGGGTGCTGGCTGCGGCTGCCCATGAAGGAAAACACCGGTACCGGATCGTCTCCGGGTTGTTCCTGAAGCAGCGAATAGTCGATGCTGCGCCCATCCAGCCGAGGCGGCGTACCGGTCTTGAGGCGGCCGACCGGCAGATTGATTTCCTTCAGGCGCTCGGCCAGCGATATTGCCGCCGGATCGCCAAAGCGTCCGGCCCGATAGTTCGACAATCCGACATGCACCAGACCGTTGAGGAAGGTGCCGGCGGTCAGTACCACCGCCGGAGCCTCGAAGCGGACACCCAGCTGCGTCACCACCCCACTGACCTGGTCGCCGCTGAGGATCAGGTCGTCCGCGGCCTGCTGAAACAGTGTCAGGTTCGGCTGGTTTTCGAGGCGGACACGAATTGCCTGCTTGTAGAGTTGCCTGTCCGCCTGGGCGCGGGTAGCACGGACTGCCGGCCCCTTGGAAGCATTCAGGATGCGGAACTGGATGCCGGCCTCGTCGGCGGCTGCGGCCATCGCGCCACCGAGCGCATCCACTTCCTTGACCAGATGCCCCTTGCCGATACCGCCAATCGATGGATTGCAGGACATGGCACCGAGGGTTTCGATGTTGTGCGTAAGCAGCAGCGTCCGCGCCCCCGAACGCGCTGCAGCCAGCGCCGCTTCGGTGCCGGCGTGGCCACCACCAATCACAATGACATCGAAGGAAGCAGGAAATTGCACGCCGTGTGCCCAAAGGAAAACCGGGTTTCAGATGCTCCGGCCATGATCGCTGGAACGCGGCCGGAACCAAAAGAGGCGCAATCATACGCCCCTCGATCCAAAAACGCAGCTTCTGACCGGGCTGAACCTTATGTTTATCGGCAGCAAGAATCGTCGCCGCTGCAAAAACCTTCGATTCTTGTTTCACGTGAAACCAGGGCTATCCTGTTTCACGTGAAACACCAACCGCGACTTCCGCCCCAACTCAACCGAAAGTGTCGTAACCGAGGCGAGCAATCAACACCGAGGCCACGACAATGAATACCCCCCGCACAAAGCCGCTGCCATGACGCAAGGCCAGACGCGAACCAAGCAGTGCTCCTGCTATGTTGAAAATCGCCATCCCCAAACCAAGCGCCCACAGCACGTGTCCGGTCGGCGCAAAGTAGGCCAGCGCCGCGGCGTTGGTCGAGAAATTCACCACCTTGGCTGCGCTCGATGCATGCAGGAAATCAAGCCGGAACCAATGGACGAAGGCGAAGATCATGAAACTGCCCGCGCCGGGCCCGAAAAAGCCGTCGTAGAAGCCCAATACCGCACCTACCAATAGCGCCAGCTTTCGCTCCAGACGCGGCGCCAACGGCGAGCCGGAAACGACACCGAACTCCGGCCTGACCACTGTATAGATCAGGACCAGAAACAACAGGCCGAGCACAAGGGGCCGCACCACAGCCTTCGGCAACCAGGCCACCGCCGCCGCGCCGGCAAAGGAAAACAGGACGGCGGCGGCCGCCGCTGGTAGGGCGATGCGCCAGGGCAGCGCAATGCGCCGGGCGTAGCGCCATGCGGCATTTGCGGTGCCGAAGATGCTTGCCACCTTGTTGGTGCCGAATACGGTCGCCGGGGACTCGGCCGGCAGGGCCATCAGCAGCGTCGGCACCTGGATCAGGCCGCCGCCGCCGGCAACCGCATCGACAAATCCGGCGAACAGTGCGGCTGCCAGCAAAAGAACCAGGTCGACTTCAGCCATGTCGCCCGCCTACTTGCCTATGCAGAAGCGGGAAAAGATTTCTCCGAGCAGATCATCGGCCGTGAATTCGCCGGTAATGCGCGAAAGCGCCTCCTGCGCCAAACGCAATTCTTCCGCGCAGAGCTCTATCTGATCCAGTCGCCGTGCCGCCAGCGCCGACTTTTCCGCCGCAACCCCCAGTGCTTCGAGGTGGCGTTCGCGGGCCAGCACCACGTCTTCGCCGTGCCCACTCCAGCCGGCCACCCGCAACAATTCGTCGTGCAGCAGGGCCATACCCTCGCCGCCTTTTGCCGACAGGCGCAGATGAACGTGGCCGGCTCGCGTAAAGCGCGCCGCCGCCACCGCGGCCAGATCGCACTTGTTCTCCACCACAATGCGCTCGACCCCGGCGGGAAGGCGCACGGCGATTGCATGATCTGCCGGCGTTTCGCCGCAGCGCGCATCAAGAAGTTGCAACACCACGTCGGCCCGCCCTATTTCCTGCCAGGCCCGTTCGATGCCGATCTTCTCCACCACATCATCGGTTTCGCGCAGCCCCGCCGTGTCGATGATGTGCAAGGGTATGCCTTCGACCTGTATCGTTTCGCGTACCGCGTCACGTGTCGTTCCCGCCACCTCGGTAACGATAGCGCGCTCCTCGCCGGCCAGGCGATTCAGCAAGGAGGACTTGCCGACATTGGGCAAGCCGGCCAGCACCACATGCAGGCCGGAGCGCAGCAAGCTGCCGGCACGCGCCCGGGCCAACAGCAAGGACAGATCTAAGCAGATGCTACCCAAGCGCTGCGCCGCATCGGTATCCCTGAGGACATCGATTTCCTCGTCGGGAAAATCCAGCGTCGCCTCCACCAGCATGCGCAATTCGGTAAGGCGGGCTACCAGCCCTTTGACCTCGCGCGAAAATTCGCCGGACAGCGAACGCAACGCCGAGCGCGCGGCAGCGGCCGTTCCGGCTTCGATCAGATCGGCCACCGCTTCTGCCTGCACCAGGTCGAGCTTGTCGTTGAGGAAGGCCCGCTGCGAGAATTCGCCCGGCTCGGCCACCCGCGCACCCAGCTCCAGGCAACGTCCCAGCAACATCTGCAGCACCACCGGACCGCCGTGCCCCTGCAGTTCGAGCACATCCTCGCCGGTAAAGGAATGCGGCGCCGGAAAATACAGCAGGATGCCCTGATCGATGGCCGTCCCGTCAGCCGCGCGAAAAGTGCTCAGCGTTGCGTGACGCGGCAAAGGCTGGCTGCCGCTCAATGCCTCGGCAAAAGGCAACAGGCCCGGGCCGGATACGCGCACCACGCCGATGCCACCGCGGCCGGGTGCCGTAGCGATGGCAGCGATGATACCTATGCGCGGCTGTCCCATCCGGCCCTCCTGGAGTCAGCGCAATGCGCGCCGACAAATGCTCCGGTCCCAAGGGACAGGAATCGCGGCTACTTCTTTTCTCCCGCCTCGACCATGCGCGTGATATGCCATTGCTGGGCGATCGACAGCATGTTGTTCACCGTCCAGTAAAGCACCAGGCCAGCCGGGAAAAACAGGAACATGCCGGTAAACACGATCGGCATGTAAAGCATGACCTTGGCCTGTATGGGATCGGGTGGCGTCGGATTGAGCTTGGTCTGGATGAACATCGTGGCGCCCATGATCAGCGGCAGCACGTAGAACGGATCCTTGACCGACAGGTCGGTGATCCAGCCCAGCCATGGCGCGTTGCGCATCTCCACGGTGCCCAGCAGCACCCAGTAAAGCGCGATGAAGACCGGAATCTGCACCAGCACCGGCAGGCAACCGCCCAGCGGGTTAACCTTTTCCCGCTTGTACATCGCCATCATTTCCTGGTTCAGCCGTTGTTTGTCGTCGCCGTAGGTTTCCTTGAGCTTCACCAGTTTCGGCGTCAGCACGCGCATTTTCGCCATCGATTTGTAACTCGCGGCGGAAAGCGGGAAGAAAATCGCCTTGAGCAACATGGTGAGGCCGATGATGGCCCAACCCCAGTTGCCGACCAACTTGTAGATCGCCGCGAGAACCCAGAACAGGGGCGCCGCAATCACCGTCAACCAGCCGTAATCAACTACCAGATCAAGCCCGGGAGCAATTTTTTCCAGCTTGTCCTGCTCTTGCGGGCCTGCATACAGCGATATCGTACTCTTGCCGTCGGCGGCAACGGGAAGGATCACACCCGCCGAGTAAAGGTCTTCCCCGACCTTGCGCATGTAGAACTCGCGCTGCGTGCCGGTTGCCGGCAGCCAGGCTGCGACGAAGTAATGCTGGACCATTGCCAGCCAGCCGTTGTCCGCCTTCTGCGCGAACTTGGCCTTGTTCTTGAGGATGTCGGCAAACTCGACCTTCTGAAACTTTTCGGCGTCAGTAAACACAGCCGGCCCGGTGAAGGTAACGACGCCCATCATCATGGAGTTGCTTTCGCCACCGGCGGGCTTGCCGTCGCGGGTAATCTGGTAATAGGCATGCGCGCCCGGCGTCGCTCCCTCGTGACGCACCTCGATCTGATAGCTGCCACGCTGGAAGACATAGGTCTTCGCCACCTTGCCGCCGCTCGCGGTGTTTGCCTCCAGGCGGACTTCGAGCTTCTGCTCGCCGTCCTTTAGCACATGCTCGCCGGCCGCCAGCTTCCACTCGGTCTTGTGGTTCGGCATGCCTTCGCCGATTACCCCGGATTGACCCAGATAGATATGCTTTCCACCGTTGTCGAACAGGACGAAATGCTTAGCCTTGTCTTCGGTCTCGGGGTGGCGAACCAGTTCGAGCCGCGTGATATCCCCGCCCAGCGAGGAAATTTCCACAACGTACAGGTCGGTGCGGATCTTTGCCGTCGCAGCGCCTGGGGCAACCGCAACAGCAGTCGTCGGAACTGCAGCCGGCGCGCCCCCAGGGCTGGCAGGCGGCAAAGTTGGCGTTGGCACCGCGCCGGCCGGTGCACCCGCCGCAGGTACAGCCGTCGTCGTCGCTGTCGCCAGCTTGGGCTGACTCTGCTTTTGCCAAGCGTCCCAAAGCATGATCAGCGAGAAACTGAACACCAAAAGCAGGATCAATCGTCGGTTATCCATTACTGTCTCGGCAGTGATTCAGGTCAGAACTACAGAAAATCAGGGTACCGGGTCAAATCCGCCCGGATGCCATGGATGACAACGTCCTATTCGCCGCACGGCCAGCCATAAACCCCTGAACCAGCCGTGGCGACGCAAAGCTTCCATGGAATACTCCGAGCAACTCGGGTAAAACCGGCAACGATTCCCCAACATCGGGCTGATTGCCAACTGGTAGCCGCGGATCAGCCACAATAGCGGCTGGACAAACAAGGGTCTCATAGCGATCACGCCAGAAAGTGCCTCAAGAGCGTTTCCATTTCCGCACGCCAGGCTTTGCGCTGCGCACTATCCCTTGCATTGACGCCCGGCACGAGTCGCTTCAAGCGCAGGACCAGATCACATGGCGGAATTGCGAACGCAGCCAAGCGAAACGCCTCCCGTCCCTGTCGCTTGATGGCATTACGCAACGATGCGGCACGCGCCAGCCGCTTGGGTACGATCAACCCTAAGCGCGCTCCGCTCGCAGCAATCACCGGGCGAAAGTGAAGATCAAAACACGCACCGCGTACTACCCGACGAGCCGCCATGACGGCTGAAAATTCTTCCGGCCGATGCAGGCGCTGCTCTGAGCGAAACGAAGTTCCGTGTTCAGACGGCGAGACGATGACGGCCCTTGGCACGACGCGCACGAATCACAGCACGACCACCGCGGGTACGCATGCGCACTAGGAAGCCGTGGGTGCGCTTACGGCGCACAACCGAAGGCTGGTAGGTGCGTTTCATGGCAATATCCCTTAAATTAACAAAAGCGGCGGATTACAGCGTTTTACGGCGGTTTTGTCAAGGGCAACAAATGCCATGGCTGTGGATAACTATTGATGAAACGGCTAGAATGTTACCTCCACCCGACACAAGTGGGCGGCATAAGAAATATTGTATCAACACCCTATCCCGCCGTCTTTGGTCTCGAATCTATCCAATTGCAATGAGTGAATTCTGGTCTGCCTGTCTGAACCGCTTTGAGCAGGAGCTTCCTGCACAGCAGTTCAACACGTGGATAAAGGGTCTGCGCCTGGTAAGCGACGACGCCGGCCCAACCCATTTTCGCCTTGTTGCACCCAATCGCTTTGTCATGCAATGGGTGCGGGAGCGCTATCTTGGGCAAATTGAAGCCCTCGGCCAGGAATTTTTTTCCACTCCTGTCAGCATCAATCTTGGTGTAGCAGACGCTACTCCAGATAGGCCGGCTCTCACCGGCAGTGCGGAGGAAATTCCGCTGGCAAAACCGGCTACCGCCATTAAACCAGTCAAATTCGGTGATCCGGAATACGAAAAGACCAGACTCAACGCTGAATTCACCTTCGATACCCTGGTTACCGGACGCGCCAACGACCTGGCCAGAGCTGCTGCTCTGCAGGTAGCAATGAACCCGGGAATTTCCTACAACCCGCTGTTCATCTATGGCGGGGTCGGTCTGGGCAAGACACACTTGATTCACGCGATTGGCAATTCAATCTATACCGCCAACCCGACTCTGGAAGTTCGGTATGTCCACGCAGAAGACTATTTCTCCGATGTGGTGCGGGCCTTCCAGCAGAATTCGCGTGACGCTTTCAAGCGCTACTACCGTTCGCTTGATCTCCTTTTAATTGACGACATCCAGTTTTTCAATCGCAAGGATCGAACACAAGAAGAGTTTTTCTACGCATTCAATGCACTCATTGAAGCAAAAAAACAAATCATCATCACCTGCGACACCTACCCGAAAGATGTGCAGGGCCTTGAAGAACGGCTGGTTTCGCGATTCGACTGGGGCCTTACGGTCGCCATCGAACCCCCTGAACTCGAAATGCGAATTGCCATCCTCAAGAAAAAGGCCGAGGCCGAGCAGATCAGCATTTCAGACGAGGTCTCGTTTCTTATAGCAAAGAATCTCCGTTCCAATGTGAGGGAACTTGAAGGCGCCCTCAACCGCGTGGTCGCTTATGCCCGTTTCCATGGGCGCGAAATCAATCTCGAGGTCGCCAAGGAAGCTTTGCGCGACATCATTGGCGCCACCAACCGGCAGATATCCCTTGAACTCGTGCAGAAAACCGTGTCCGACTTTTATAAAATAAAAGTTGCAGACATGTACTCCCAAAAACGCACCCGTGCCATTGCACGGCCGCGCCAGATTGCCATGTGGCTTACCCGCGAACTGACATCGCACAGCCTGCCTGAAATAGGCGAAGCCTTCGGCGGTCGCGACCATACCACCGTAATGCACGCGTGCCGCACCATCATAGACCTGCGCGGAAAGGACACCAGGCTCAACAACGACCTGCATGTCCTGATGCAAACCATCAAAGGCTAGCCTGTGATCAACTTCATGGAACAAAACATCGAGAAATTGTGGATAAACCCGTCTTCTCCAGCCAGAACGCAATTTATCCACAATCATGCACATCCAGAGTTACCAATTTTCACCCTGTTTATCCACGTTATAATTAACTGTATTTACAATAAAAATACCGCTTATCCACAGAAAAAGGTCTCCCTTAATAATCTTAAGAGATTTATATATGCTCCTATTTAAAGGTCCACGGGATCAACTGCTTTCACCTTTGCAGTCGGTATGCGGTATTGTCGAAAAACGTCATACACTGCCGATCCTTTCCAACGTTCTCATGGAAAAGGATGGTGAGAAACTCACACTGCTGGCAACCGATATCGAGATTCAGATCACGACCCAGACTCCGACGACAGGAACAGAAAAAGCGGCGATGACCGTCGGCGCACGCAAACTGCAGGATATTCTGCGTTCCTTGCCGGAGAACGCGGAAGTAACTTTGGCGCTTGATGACAAACGTCTGCAACTGAAGGCCGGAAAAAGCCGCTTCAACCTGCAGACCCTGCCCGCAGAAGATTTTCCGCGCATGGGCACCGCTGATGGCCAGTCTTCCCGGCTCCTGATTACCCAGAAACAAATGAAACGCCTGCTCGGCTTGGTCCAATACGCCATGGCGCAACAGGATATCCGCTACTACCTGAACGGATTGCTCCTGGTGGCGAAAGGTAACGAGTTGCGCATGGTGGCCACAGACGGCCATCGCCTCGCCTATGCGGCTGAAGTGTTGCCCAACGCGCCGACGCCCATCGAAGTCATTCTGCCGCGCAAAACGGTACTAGAGCTATCACGGCAACTGGCGGACACCGACGAACCACTGGAAATTACCCTGACGCCAACCCAGGCACGCTTCCATTTCGGCGGTATCGAACTTGTTTCAAAACTGATCGATGGCAAGTTTCCGGATTACGAGCGGGTTATCCCGCAGCATCACAGCAAACTAATCAAACTCTCGCGCTATACGCTTCTTCATTCACTTTTGCGGGCCGCCATTCTGACCAACGAAAAGTTTCGCGGCGTACGCCTCGTCCTTGGCGCCGGCAGTCTCAAGATAATCTCCAGTAACGCTGAACAGGAAGAGGCACAGGAAGAAATTGAAATCGACTACACGGGCGAGGCCCTCGACGTCGGATTCAATGTCACCTACCTGCTTGATGTCCTGAACAACGTCAGCAACGAAACAATCGAGTTGCATCTCGCTGACGCCAACTCAAGCGCACTTTTTGTATTGCCCGACAACGAGACGTTCAAGTACGTCGTAATGCCAATGCGCATTTGACATAAACAACGAAAAGAACCCCATGACAGAAAGCAACACCGCTACAGCCTACGACGAATCAAGCATTCAGCAACTCGAAGGCCTGGAGGCAGTACGCAAGCGCCCGGGCATGTACATCGGTGACACATCCGATGGCACCGGCTTGCATCACATGGTGTTCGAAGTCGTTGATAACGCAATTGACGAAGCGCTGGCCGGTCATTGCGACGACATCGTCATCACGATTCATACCGACAACTCGATTTCGGTTACCGACAACGGTCGCGGCATACCCACCGGCATAAAATTCGACGACAAGCACGAACCAAAACGTTCGGCCGCCGAGATCGTCATGTGCGTCCTCCACGCCGGCGGCAAGTTCAACCAGAACTCATACAAAGTTTCCGGTGGTTTGCATGGTGTCGGAGTCTCCTGCGTCAATGCCTTGTCGAAATGGCTGCGGCTGATGATCAGGCGCGACGGCAAGAAGTACCTCATGGAATTCAATCGCGGGCACGCCGTCGATCGTCTGCTTGAAATCCAGAACGGGGTCGAGGTATCTCCACTGAAGGTTCTTGGCGCCACCGAGAAAAGAGGCACCGAAGTACATTTCATGGCTGACGACGAGATCTTCGGCAACGTCGAATATCACTACGACATCATTGCCAAACGTCTGCGCGAGCTGTCATTCCTCAACAACGGCGTCAAGATCAAGCTGATCGACCAGCGTAACGTCAAGGAGGAGGATTTCGCGTTCTCCGGTGGCGTCAAGGGTTTCGTCGAGTACATCAATCGCACCAAGACTGTGCTGCATCCGGCCGTGTTTCACTCTTCGGGAGTTTCGGTACAGAACGGCGTAAATATTGATGTTGAAGTCGCCATGCAGTGGAATGATTCCTATGCAGAGCAAGTACTCTGTTTTACCAACAACATTCCACAGTCCGACGGCGGCACTCACCTTACGGGGCTGAGAGCAGCGATGACCCGCGTCATCAACAAATACATCGAAGAAAACGAAATCGCCAAGAAGGCCAAAGTCGAGATCGCCGGCGATGACATGCGCGAGGGTCTTGCCTGTGTCCTTTCGGTGAAGATGCCTGATCCGAAGTTCGCCTCACAAACCAAGATGAAACTGGTTTCTTCCGAAGCCCGTCCAGCGATCGAGGAAGTCGTCGCGCAAAAGCTCGCCGACTACCTTCTGGAACGTCCGCTTGATGCCAAAATCATAACCGGAAAGATAGTGGAAGCCGCCCGAGCCCGTGAAGCCGCGCGCAAGGCGCGCGACATGACGCGACGCAAGGGTGTCCTTGACGGACTGGGGCTGCCCGGCAAACTGGCGGACTGCCAGGAAAAGGACCCGGCCCTGTGCGAGATCTACATCGTCGAAGGCGATTCCGCCGGCGGTTCAGCGAAGCAGGGACGTGACCGGAAATTCCAGGCGATCCTGCCCTTGCGCGGCAAGGTGCTCAATGTCGAAAAGGCTCGTTATGACAAGGTTATTTCCAGCGAACAGATCGTAACCCTGGTTACTGCGCTGGGTTGCGGCATCGGCGCCGAGGATTTCGACATTGCCAAGCTGCGCTACCACCGCATCATCATCATGACCGATGCCGACGTCGATGGCGCACACATTCGCACTCTGCTGCTGACATTCCTTTACCGGCAGATGCCGGAACTGGTCGAACGCGGGCACATCTATATCGCGCAGCCACCCTTGTACAAGATCAAGCACGGCAAGAGCGAGACCTACATCAAGGATGACCACGAACTCAATCAGCATTTGCTGCGCCTCGCTCTCGATGGAACACAGCTGACGCCGCGGGCGGGCGCAACCGTGGTCGAGGGTGAGGCGCTGGGTGCGCTGGCCCGCGCCTACCTGCTCTCGGAAGCCGTAATCACCCGTGTTACCGATTTCATCGATGGTGAAGTGCTGCATGCGCTTCTGGCGCACGACATCGCGGTCGATACCTCGAGCGAAGCTGCTACGCGCGACAGCGCCGAACGCATCACCGCCCATCTTTCTCCGGCGGTGCGCATCGAGGCGCGCTTCGATGACAAGCACGAGCGCTGGATGCTGGTAGTGATTCGCATGCGGCATGGCAACCTGCGTACCGGTCGAATTGACGAAGATTTCCTGCTCTCGGGCGATTATCTGCAAATCCGCCGGACTGCGCAGATGATTGTCGGTCTCATGGGCGATGGCGCGGTGATTCGTCGCGGCGAAAAATCTATGGCTGTCAGCAGCTTCGCCGACGCCATGAAGTGGATGCTTAACGAAGTCGAGCGTGGTCTGGCCAAGCAACGCTACAAGGGCCTGGGGGAAATGAATCCGGGACAGTTGTGGGAAAC
>JANMTA010000220.1:0-10682 GCA_031389965.1 Betaproteobacteria bacterium | reverse complement strand
TGCTTGACCAGCGGATAGAAGGCGGCGCAGGTTTCGCAGGCCGGGTCGAGGAACTCGACGATGACCACCGGCGCGTCGGCCCGGCCCAGGGCCGGCGAGTGCATGCGCACCAGCGCCGCGTTGTTCGCCGTGGCAGGCTGCCCGGCCTGCTCCTCGCGCTCGACGTTATACAGCAGCGCAGCGACGATGAAGCCCAGCAGCAGGAGAACCACGGCAATCACGAACAGCGTTTTCTGTTTCATTTGCTACTCCGCAGATGCGCTGCCAGCAGCAGCGCGATGATGGTTGAAAAGGCGACGAGCGACAGCAGTGGAATGGTGAGGAAGCCGAACCACTCGATCACGGTTTCCGAGCAGGGTACGCCGCGGGTGCAGGGCTTGATGCTCTCGGGAATCACCCCGGCTACCAGCAGCAGGTGGAACGCCGCAAAGCCCGCGCCGGGTACGGCCAGCGCCAGCCCGTAGCGGACCACTTTGCGGTCGAGCGGAAACAGCCCGAGCGGCAGGATCAGCGCCAGCGGAAACATGAAAATACGCTGATACCAGCACAGCACGCAGGGCGGCAACTGCATGACCTCACCGAAGAACAATGCGCCCAGCGTCGACGCGCCGGCGATCAGCCAGGCGCCGAAAATCAGCATCCAGAGCGTGGCTTCGCTGTCGCTGCGGCCAGCGGCTGCGCGGCTGGTCATTGCGCCCTCGCCGGCGGCACTGTCAGGGGCGTTCTCAAGCGCCGGCATCCGCGCCTGGTGCGCCGGCCGTGAGTCCGCTCGCTGCGGGACTAAAAGTCGGCGCCGGCAACACGGCGGGGAACTCCACGCTATCGAGCGTGGTGGTACCGATAAACTGGCCCATGGCGAAATGCCGTTCGGTCATGGCGACCTGGCGGCCATCGACTGCCCGGTAGTTGCCGTAACCGGTGGCAAACTCCATCGAGGAATTGTTGAACGACAGGATCCCGCGCGAGCGCCGGATCAGCAGGGTCGCCGGATCGATTTCGACGAGCAGCCGGATGTCCTCCCGCACCTGCCATTCCAGTACTCTGGCCGGCTGGCCCTGCTGCCAGGCCTCGGCGCCGCGCAGCAAACGCGATTCGGCCGCGCCGGGATAGCGAATCTCGATGCGGAAGCGGTCGGGCGCCTGCCACCAGCGTTCCACCGGCCCCTTGCCGCGCCGCGTCGATTCGGTGATGCCGCGCTCGTGGATCGCGCCCGGCGCCGCGCCGCCGCCGTGCGCGGCGACCACCCGGGCCAGCAACTCGCCGGCATCGGCCAGCGCCGGTGCCGCCAGCGCCAGCCAGAGCAGGCCGGCGATCAGTGATTTGCTTGCGGGTTCGGCCATGATTGTTCCTGTCGTATGTCCGTTCGGGCGTTGCAAGGGCCGGCTTCAGGAATCCAGCCGGCCCTTGTTGTCCGGCCGCGGATTCGGTGCCGGGGCGGGTGCCGCCTTGGGCGTCAGGTTGACCTTGGCGCCGCCCAGGCTCGTGGTGATTTCGATTACGCCGGACAGAATCCGTTCCCCGGGATTTTTCTGGCAGTAGGCGTCGAGCAGCGGGATCAGGACGCTGACGCTGGCGACCACCGGACTCGCCGCTGTGGTGGCGGTACGGGCATACACGTTGTGCCCGGCGATGAAGCCCTGCGTCCATTCCAGCGCCAGCGCGCGGGATTCGGCATTGCCCGTCTCTTTCCATTGCTGCCATTCGCTGCACTTGCGGATGCCCATGCCGGACAGCTTGACGTCCCTCGACTGCGCCAGGACGCTGTCGAACGAGGCTGCCAACAGCAGGAGTGAGAGGACCGGAATTGTCGCTGCGGCGCGAAGGCGATGGACATGCATGGTCTGGGCAGGACGGAAGTCGGGAGCAGCCGCTATCCTAGCAGTCTCCCGGAAATGTGGGCTCTTTGTGGGGCCGGCTTCAGCCGGCCAGGGCGAGCGTTGTGGCAAGCGGTCCTTGCGCAGGAAATTTGTGGCAGAGTAGCCCGGGTTCGCGAGCCGGCACGGGGTTGCCGCCGAAAGGAGGAGTGATATGGATAAACGCTATCTGGCAGTGTTCGGTCTGCTTGCCCTGTTGGCCTCCGCGCCGGCTGCCGCGCAAAAAGTCGGCGCTGGCGCCACGGCGGGCAGCAAGCCGGCGACGCAGAACCGCATGGTGTTCCAGGTCAACGAAGACGATTCGCGCAAGTGGAACACCATCCTGGCCAACCTCAACAACGTGCAGGAAGAACTCGGCAAGGTCGACATCTCGGTGGTGGTCATCGGGCCGGGACTGGGCATGCTCAAGGCCGACGCCCTGACCGCGAACGCAGTGCAGGACGCGATGGCCGCCGGCGTGCGCTTCGTCGCTTGCGGCAATTCGATGCAATCGTTGCACCTGACGAAGGACGACATGATCGACGGCATCGCCTATGCCAGGGCCGGCTATGTCGAAATCATGCGTCTGCAGAAGCTGGGCTATGCCTATATCCGGCCTTAGTGCGGAAGTGCGTGCGCTGGTCGACTGGGCAGCGATAGATACCGTCCTGCTCGACATGGACGGCACCCTGCTCGACCTGAATTTCGACAATCACTTCTGGCAGGTCCATTTGCCGCTGCGCTATGCCGAAGCGCGCGGTATGTCGCCGGCGGCCGGCCGCGAGGAGTTGATGGCCCGCTATCACGGCCGCGCCGGGACGCTGGAGTGGTACTCGGTGGATTTCTGGGAAACCGCGCTGGAGCTCGACATCATGCGTTTCAAGGAGGAAGTCGCGCACCTGATCGACATCCATCCGCATGTGCCGTCCTTCCTCGATGCGGTGCGCGCCAGCGGTCGGCGCGTGGTGCTGGCGACCAACGCGCACCACAAGAGCGTGACGCTGAAAATGGCACGCACCGGGCTCACGCCGCGCTTCGATGTCATCGTCAGTTCGCACGAGCTGGGCGCAGCGAAGGAGGAGCAGGCCTTCTGGCAGCGGCTCGCCGCCATCGAGCCCTTCGATCCGGCGCGCACGCTGCTGGTCGACGACAGCCTGCCGGTGCTCGACAGCGCGCGCCTTTACGGCATCGCGCACCTGGTGGCGGTAAAGAGGCCGGACACCACCAAGCCCGAAAAGGACACCGGCGACTATCCGGCGATTGACGATTTTTCGCAGCTGATGCCGTAGCCCGTTTCTCTCAATCCGGGTCATCCCCGTTTTTCAGGCAGATCCCCACGCGACATCGTTTGCCGGGGCTGGTATTGCCTATGCTGTCGAATTGCCTGAGTCGGCCGAGTGTCTTTGGGCGCTCTGGATTGGTTTGGCGAATCCAACCTGATCGCCAGCCAGGCTACCCTTGTGCGCCGCCATCTGATCGCGCACGGTAATGCACGAGCGCTTGTATTTCGGGGAACCGAATTCTGCATTGCGCTTGGCAAGTTTGTCAGTGACGAGCACAAGCGCCTTGCCGGTTCCCTGCTTATTGGCGGAGGCAGCGAATTCCGCGTCACGCTCCCGGCGCAAGTCGCCCATTCTGGAAGAAAGGCGCGCCGCCATTGCCTTGCGGAAATCCTCCATGTCGCTCCTGCTCCATTCCGGATGCTGCCTGTGCGCGGCATTCAAGGCTTCCCACACATTGGCCTTGAGATAGCCGACCAGCCACTGTGCAAAAAGGGTGTCGGCCCGGTCGCCATAAAAACCAACGCCATAGCCGTGTGCCGCATCGTAGTGCAAGCGCACGATGGTGTCCGTGAAATTGGCGACGCCGGTACTGATGAATTGAAACCACCTCGGGCAACTCCTGGCCGGATTCTTCGGCGGACCGTAGGCGTGAAAGGCGTCGGCCCAATCGAAACAGGTCGATGCCTTTGTACTGGCGATTTCGGCCTGCTCGATGCCGAATTTCCGGATGAGCGCTTCGGCCTGGGCCAGGGCGCGCTCGGCTTCGTTGTCATTGCCGCGGCCGTCCATGGCGACGGCCATCAGCTTTTGCGCTTTGCGTATCGCCTGCTCTTTATCCATGGACCTTCGACGCAATGCTTAGCTTGACCGACATTGCCGCAGGGGCCTCATTCAGGCTTCCGGAAATCAGCATCAATCCAGGCATTTGCACTGGCCTTGTTCAGCTTGAATCCGCTAGCCACACGGACTTGAGCGAGTTCTTCATCTGCGGCATCGTGGGCGCTTAGCAATGCGTGCGGATCATCGTCATCGGGCACGATATCGAGGGTGATGCTGATCCGCCCGGACTGAGCGTTGATCGTGATGTTTTGGTGGAGCGCTGCATGAAGTTGTTGCACTTGGCGCTGCCGGAATTCGATGGCTGTCTTTACGAGGGTGTTGAATGCCGACGTATCAAGCGGTTTCGGATTTTTCTTGTCGCGCCCCATCGTCCAGGGGCCAACCAGGGCCGGCTCGGACTCCCCGTCCATGATCATCTCTACGGCCCATCCTTCATCGTCTTCGTTCTTGACGACGCGCGCTGTCCAGCCGTTGTTGCACCAAAGTCTCGGTTCTCTGATCAAATCGGGAGCATCTGCCGCAATGGCTTTGTTCGCTTTGTTCACTGTCATGGCGGTATTTTACGTCTAGTATTGCGACGCGATAATTGCGAAACAACATTCAAAGCCGCGTCATTCCGGCGAAAGCCGGAATCCAGGATTTCGGAGCGCATCACGTCGTCCTCTGGATACCGGCGTTCGCCGGTATGACGTTTCGAAACTAAGGAGTCTTTGTACTAGCCATGGTGAGGAGCGCCAAAACGGGGGCTGCTGTGCGGGGTTAATCAGTACCTGAAGTCATCGCTACGGCATGTTGCCACTATTCGGAAACCCACCGAAAATCGACAGTCCTGAGTTTTCCCGTGCCGATGGAGACGTGCTTTCTTACGGCATTGCCGGCGAAGCTTGCGCTGATCCGGTAATCGCCCGTTGGTAGCTTTGCCAGGAACCATGGCCCTTCGGACGGGATATCCAGAAGCGTTCTGCCTGCCGAATCAGCGATGTTGACCCTGACGTCGGCCAGGTATGCGCCGGACTTGCCGGCGAACACCAGCTTGAGATTGAAATCGCTGGCGAGCGCATTGATCCGGTCGATTGAAGCCGTTCCGACACCTCCAGATACATAGGACACCCCGCTGACGGTCTGCACGATCGCATCGCCATCCGTGCCGGCGACTGAAACAAACGATACACAGCCCAGCAGAATGGCCACGAATTCGCGCGCGCATAATTTGCCAACAATACCGGGAATCCTCTTCATGCGCTGATCCTCCAATGTCGATTCGATTGTCGATGCTTCGGTATGTGCGCTCTTGAAGTGCGGCTGACCGACTCTGATTGACAGGACGATTATCGGCAATTAGCCGGGAAGGTCTGTGCGCCGGCGCACCGTAACCGACAAGGGCTCAGGGCAGACGGGCCTTCGCAAGTATCAATCACGGATTCCGCATAGCCAATACATCTACTGCGCGTGCCGGATCGGGCTTGGGCGGTGCTCGCTGTGATTTTTTCACAAGCTTTGATTTGCGTGCTGCAGTGCAGCTTGACGCTGTCCGACAACACCCTGTAAGTTGTATACAAAATATCGTATGCAAGAATAAATACACGTGGAAACAAGGGTTAATCGCTCATCTCTGTCAGAACAGGCTGTCGGCTTGCTGCGCGAGCGGATCTACAGTCACGCGCTGCTGCCCGGCCAGCGGCTGGACGAAGCCGTGCTGGCCGAACAACTCGGCATCAGCCGCACACCCTTGCGCGAAGCGCTCAAGGTGCTCTCGGCCGAAGGGCTGGTGGACCTGCAGCCGCACAAGGGTTGCTTCGTCACCGAACTGGGTTTGCGCGACCTGGAAGAGATCTTCCCGATCATGGCCACGCTCGAGGGGCGCGTCGCTCATGAAGTGGCGGCGAAACGCACGCCGGTCCAGCTCAAGGCGCTCGACGCCTTGCATGAAAAGCTGGAACGCCATGCAGCGGCGGGCGACGTCGACCGCTACTACGAAACCAACTATGTGTTCCACGACCGGATGCAGGAATGTGCCGGCAACCGCTGGCTGCAGATCGTGATCGGCGATCTGAGGAAGCTCCTGAAGCTTTCCCGTCATCACTCGCTGCGCCTGGAAGGCCGGCTGAGCGCCTCGCTGGCCGAGCATCGCGCGCTGATGCAGGCTTTGCATCGTCAGGATGCCGATGCCGCCGAACAGGTGATGCGCGAGCATCTGCTGGCGCAACTGGTCGCCTTGCGCGAATTGTCGCTGGCAGCGGAGGCCGTCGGTGGTTGAGGGCCTGGTCCAGCGCCTGCGCTCGATAGTCGGCGTTCGCGTTACGGCGGGCAGTCGGCCGAAGCAGCTCGAGGAGTGGCGCCGCCAGTTGGTCGAGTGTGCCGAGGCGAAAGGCGGCGAGGTTTCGGCACGCACCCGGGCTGCCGCACTGGCGCAGACCTATCTCAAGCTCGATGATGCCGCGCGGCATGCCTTTCTGCGCCTCATTTCACTGGAGTTCGGTCCGGCCCCGGCGCAGGTGGCGGCGGCTCACGCAAGTTATCAGCAAGCGGTGGGCAGCGCGACGCAGTGGGATGCCGAAGCAGAACTGCGCGCCGCCTTGCGCTCGTCGCGCATCCGTATCCTGACGCAGTTCAACGCCATCCCGCAGGGCGTCAAGTTCTTGGTCGACCTGCGCGCCGATTTGCTGCGCTACCTGGAAGAAGACCCCGAGTTGGCCCCGCTCGACCGTGAACTCGAGTCGCGCCTCGCGGCGTGGTTCGATGTCGGCTTTCTCGAACTGCAGCGCATTACCTGGAACGCGCCGGCGGCGCTGCTGGAAAAGCTCATCGAGTACGAGGCGGTGCACGAAATCCGCTCCTGGACCGATCTCAAGAACCGGCTCGATTCGGATCGCCGCCTGTACGCCTTTTTCCATCCGCGCATGCCGATGGAACCGCTGATTTTCGTCGAGGTGGCGCTCACCGATCATCTTGTTGACAATGTTCAGGCACTGCTCGACGAGCAGGCGCCGGTGTTCGATTCGCGTCGTGCCGACACGGCGATTTTCTATTCGATCTCGAATACGCAGACGGGTTTGCGCGGGGTGTCTTTCGGCAACTTTCTGCTGAAGCGCGTGATCGATGACCTGCAACGGGATTTCCCGAAGCTGAAGCACTTCGCCACTTTGTCGCCGCTGCCGGGATTTTCGTCCTGGGCCAGGAAGAACCCGCAGGAGCTTGCCGCCGCCGGGCTTGCGCTGGACCTCGCGCAACTCGCGGCCGGGGAGTGGGAAACGGATCGCGCAGCGGCACGCAAGACCGATGAATCCCTGGCCCAGCTTGCGGCGCGCTACCTGACGTTGGCCAAAGCCAGCCGTGGCGATGGCAGGCAGCCGCTCGATCCCGTCGCCCGCTTTCATCTGGGCAATGGCGCCCGTCTCGAACGGATCACCCCCATGGGCGATGCATCGCCGAAGGGCTTCAAGCAGTCCTTTGGAGTGATGGTGAATTACCTGTACGACACTGAAGATCTGGAACAGAACGTCGAAAACTTCGCCCGCGAGGGCGCCATCGCCACCTCGGCCGCCATCCGGCGGCTGGCGCGCTGAGTGCAGTACCCCGGAAAAAACCTACCAAAGGAGCGATCAAATTGCCTACCATCGGAAGAACACTGCAATTCCTCGCGGCGACCGCCGCAACGCTGCTGTCACTGGCGGCCCCGGCGCAGACCTGGCCTGAGCGACCGATCACTTTGGTGGTGCCCTTCCCGCCCGGCGGCGGCACGGATGCCTTCGCCCGCCCGCTGGCGGCGCACCTGACACGCCAGATTGGCAAGCAGGTGATCATCGACAACCGCGGCGGTGCCGGCGGCACGCTGGGAGCGGCGATCGCGGCCAAGGCGGCTCCCGACGGCTACACCTTCTTCGTCGGCGGCGCGCATCACGCCATTGCGCCGTCGGTGTACAAGAACCTGAGCTACGATATCGAGAAGAGCTTCGCGCCGATCACCCTGATCGCGCAACCGCCCCAGGTCATCGTGGTCAATGCGGAGCGGGTGAAGGAGACGACGCTCAAGGATCTGATCGCCGCGCTGAAGCGCAACCCGGGCAAGCTCAACTATGCCTCCGCCGGCAACGGTTCCGCGCATCACCTGGCGGGCGAACTGTTCAAGGTCCAGACCAAGACCTTCATCACGCACATCCCCTACCGCGGCGCCGGCCCGGCCCTGCAGGACCTGATCGCCGGACAGGTCGACCTGATGTTCGACGGCCTCGGCTCGTCGGCCCCGCACCTCAAGTCGAACCGCATCCGGGCGCTCGCCGTGGCGGCGAAGAAGCGCGCTCCGGCCTTCCCCGACGTGCCGACCGCGGCTGAAGCCGGCCTGCCCGGCTATGAGGTGTCGACCTGGTATGCGATGTGGGCGCCGAAGGGCACGCCGCAGGCCATCGTAGACAGGATGCACGCCGAGGTGCACAAGGCGATGGCCACCCCCGAGCTGAGGCAACTCTGGGCCAACGCCGGTTCCGAGACGCCGACCACATCCCAGGCCGAGTTTGGCGCCATGCTCTCGGCCGAAATCAAGCGCTGGGCCGAGGTGGTGAAAGTGGCGGGCATCGAGATCGAGTGAGTCTGACATGCCCCTGCACCCACGCATGATCGGCCAGCCCCCCGCGGGGGAGGCCTGCCGCCCGAGCACAGCCCGGTGCCGGCAATGAACCACAACCTCTACGCCATCCTGGCGTCCCGCTTTCCGCAGCAGTCTTCGGCAGCCTGCATGATCCTGCCCGACGGCAGGGTGTGGACCTACGGCGATGTCGAGCGCGCCTCGGGGCGCATCGCCAAGCTGATCGCGGCGCTGGGCCTGAAGCCCGGCGACCGCGTCGCCGCGCAAGTGGAAAAGACGCCTGAGGCGCTGGTCCTGTACCTCGCCGCGATTCGCGCCGGCATGGTGTTCCTGCCGCTCAACCCGGCCTACCAGCGTCATGAACTGGAATATTTCCTCGGTGACGCGAAGCCCGGCTTATTTGTCTGCCGGCCGCAGGCGCGGGCACTGGCCGCTGAGTTGGCCAATGAGCTCGCGGCAAAGGCCGGCGTGCCGAATGGCTGCACGGTGCTGGAGCTTGACGACGCCGGACGCGGATCGCTGATCGACGCCGCTGCGCCGCATCCCGACACCTTTGCCACCGTGACTCGAAGTACGGCGGACCTCGCCGCGATTCTCTACACCTCGGGCACCACCGGGCGCTCCAAGGGCGCCATGCTCTCCCACGGCAACCTCGCCCACAATGCGCAGACCCTGCACGACTACTGGCATTTCCAGCCCGGCGACGTGCTGCTGCACATGCTGCCCACCTTCCACGTGCACGGCCTTTTCGTCGCCTGCCACACGACGCTGATGAACGGCTCGGCGATGTTTTTCGAGCCGAAGTTCGACGCTGCGCGCGCCATGAAACTGTTGCCGCAATCCACCGTGATGATGGGCGTGCCGACCTTTTACGTGCGCCTGCTGCACGAGGCGGCCTTCGGGCGCGAGGCCTGCCGCAACATCCGGCTGTTCGTCTCGGGTTCGGCGCCTCTGCTGAAGGAAACTTTCGACGAATTCAAGGCGCGCACCGGCCACACCATCCTGGAACGCTACGGCATGACCGAGGGCGGCATGTTTACCTCGAATCCCTACGACGGCGAGAGGCGCGGCGGCACCGTCGGTTTCCCTTTGCCGGGCACCGCGCTGCGAATAGTCGGCGCTGGCGGTACGGCGGTGAAGACTGGCGCGGTCGGCAGTATTCAGGTCAAGGGCGACAACGTCTTTGTCGGCTACTGGGGCATGCCGGAGAAGACGAAGGAGGAGTTCACCGCCGACGGCTTCTTCAAGACCGGCGATATGGGAAGCTGGGACGCGGATTTCTACGTGACCATCAGCGGCCGCTCGAAGGATCTGGTGATCACCGGCGGCCTCAACGTGTATCCGAAGGAAATCGAAGACCTCATCGACGCCATGCCGGGCGTGGTCGAATCCGCCGTGATCGGCCTGCCCCATCCCGATTTCGGCGAGGCGGTATCGGCCGTCGTAGTACGCCAGAAGAACGCCGCCGGCGCAGCGCTGACCGAGTCCGGCATAATCGCGGCGATCAAGGACAGGCTGGCAAATTTCAAGGTGCCGAAGTGGGTGTATCTGGTCGACGAACTGCCGCGCAATGCCATGGGCAAGGTGCAGAAGAATATTCTGCGCAAGAACTATTCGCCGATGCCGGACCGCTGAGGAAGGTGTGCTGAATTTCCTGCCGGCGCCGCTGGTCGGTGTCATCGCATTCCTGCTGCTAGTGCTCAACGCCTTGTTCTGGGTACCAATCCTGCTGCTGTTCGCCATCGTCCGCCTGATACTGCCCTTCAAGGGCGTGCGCCTTGCAATCGACCCCTTGCTGGTGACCATCGCCGAAACCTGGATCTCCGGCAACAGCGGCTGGATGGCGCTGACCCAGCGCACGGAATGGGATGTGGCAGGCATCGCCGGACTCGATCCGCACGACTGGTACCTGGTGAACAGCAACCACCAGACCTGGGTCGACATTTTCGTGCTGCAGCACTTGTTTAACCGGCGCATTCCGTTGCTGAAGTTCTTCATCAAGTCGCAGCTGAAATGGGTGCCGGTGATGGGCCTGGCCTGGTGGGCGCTGGACTTTCCCTTCATGCGCCGCCACAGCGAGGAATATCTCAGACAGCATCCGGAAATGCGCGGCAAGGACCAGGC
>JANMTA010000198.1:0-3033 GCA_031389965.1 Betaproteobacteria bacterium | reverse complement strand
GCCGCCGATTACAAGCACGCGCTGGAGAACTTCAGCAAGAAGAAGACCGGCACGGCGTTTGGCGGCGAGGCCGAGGTCGGCGTCAAGGTGGCCGACCTGCTGAAGCGCAATCCCAAGGAGTAAGCCGCCGTTACTGGCGGGGTGGGCGTTGCCGGCAAGGTGGCGTCCGCCCTGATCACCGCGCGCCTCTATAATGATCGCGCACAGGCCCGAATCGAACCATCCCGGAACCCGTAATGACTGCCAGCGCAACCATGCCTTCCCATCCGGTGCCGTCCGCATCCCTTGGCAGCGGTGTCAGTGACCGGCTGAGCAAAAAGGCCTCGCGTCACGTCAAGGAACGCATCATCGAGGCGCTGCTGTTCAGTGCAGCGGCATTCTCGGTGTTCGTCACCGTGGCCATCGTTTACGTGCTGGTCAAGGAATCCTGGGTGTTCTTCCAGACCGTGCCGCTGTCCGACTTCCTGTTCGACACCCAATGGACGCCGCTGTTCGACGATGCCCATTACGGCATCATGGTGCTGCTCTCGGGCACCCTGACCAGTTCCGGCGTGGCCCTGCTGGTGGCCATCCCGCTGGGCACCATCATCGCCCTCTACCTGTCCGAGTTTGCCGGCTTCAAGGTGCGTGAAATCGCCAAGCCCTTCCTTGAAATGCTGGGCGGCGTGCCGACCATTGTCTATGGCTACTTCGCCCTGACCTTCCTGACGCCGCTGCTGCAAAAAATCTATCCCGATCTGCCCGGCTTCAACCTGTTGTCGGCCGGCCTGGTGATGGGCATCATGATCATTCCCTACGTCGCTTCGCTGTCGGAAGATGCCATGCGCGCGGTGCCCATGGCGCTGCGCGAGGGTTCCTACGCGATGGGGGCGACCCGGCTGCAGACCGCACTCTGGGTGGTGACGCCGGCGGCGACCTCGGGCATCGCCTCGGCTTACATTCTCGGCATCTCCCGCGCGGTCGGCGAAACCATGATCCTCGCCGTGGCGGCCGGCATGCAGCCGAACCTGAATTTCAACCCGGCCGAGCCGGGCGCGACCATCACCTCCTACATTGTGCAAGTGGCGCTGGGCGATTTGCCGCATGGGTCAATCGGCTACCAGACCATCTTTGCCGCCGGCCTCACGCTGCTGCTGATGACGCTGGTTTTCAATCTGCTGGGCCACTGGCTGCGCAAGCGCTACCGCGAGGTGTATTGAGATGCTGAAAGCCGCCGACCCCGATTCCATTCGTGCCATTCGCAGGATCATCGTGCGCGCCAAGCGCTGGGACCTGTTCTTCTCTCTGCTCGGCATTCTGTCGCTGATGGTGGGCGTGCTGACTTTCACCGTGCTCTTCGTGGACATGGCGATCCAGGGCGTACCGCGACTCAGCCTCGATTTCTTCACCTCGTTTCCCTCGCGCCGGGCAGAAAATGCAGGCATTCTCTCGGCCTGGGTCGGTACCGTGCTGGTGATGCTGGTGACCGCGCTGTCCGCCGTGCCGCTGGGCGTTGCCGCCGGCGTCTATCTTGAGGAATACGCGCCGAAGAACTGGATGACCGACATCATCGAAATCAACATCAGCAACCTGGCCGGTATCCCGTCGATCGTCTATGGCCTGCTGGCGCTGGGCCTGTTCGTGTATTACTTCGGTTTTGGTCAGAGCATCCTCTCCGCCGGACTGACGCTGGCGCTGCTGATCCTGCCGGTGATCATCGTTGCCACGCGCGAGGCGATCCGTGCCATTCCGCAGTCGATCCATGAAGGCTCCTACGCCTGCGGCGCGACCACCTGGCAGACGGTCAGGGACCACATCCTGCCGTATTCATCGGCCGGCATCCTGACTGGCGTGATCATCGGCATGGCGCGCGCCATCGGCGAAACGGCGCCGATCATCACCATCGGCGCACTGACTTTCATCGCCTTCCTGCCGACCGCGCCGTTCACCGGCGAGCCGCCGGCGGGCCTGTTTGACTGGATCTTCGCGCCCTTCACCGTGATGCCGATCCAGATGTTCAACTGGACCTCGCGGCCCGAGGCGGCCTTCACCATCAATGCCGCGGCGGCAGGCTTCGTCCTGGTATTCATGACCCTGGCCATGAACGGCCTGGCCATTTACGTGCGCTATCGTCTGCGCAAAAACATCAAGTGGTGAGCACCATGCAAATTCAAACCGGGTTGGAGGCTGGCGTCGAGGGCGCCCTGCTCAAGGCCGATGTGCGCGAACTGGACTTTTACTACGGTGCCTTCCATGCGCTGAAGCGGGTGTCGATGCCGATCTACGACCACAAGGTCACCGCCCTGATCGGTCCCTCCGGCTGCGGCAAGTCCACGCTGCTGCGCTGCTTCAACCGCATGCACGACCTGTATCCCGGCAACCGCTATGCCGGCGGCGGCATCGTGCTGTATCCGGACGACACCAATCTGCTGGCGCCCGAGGTTGATCCGATCGAAGTGCGCATGCGCATCAGCATGGTGTTCCAGAAGCCGAATCCATTCCCCAAGTCGATCTACGAGAACGTCGCCTACAGCCTGCGCGTGCGCGGCATGAGCAACAAGAGCGAACTCGATGATCGCGTCGAATCCGCGCTCAAGGACGCCGCGCTGTGGAGCGAGGTCAGCCACCGCCTCAAGGAACTCGGCGCCAACCTCTCCGGCGGCCAGCAGCAGCGCCTGTGCATCGCCCGCGCGCTGGCTTCCGATCCCGAGATCATCCTGTTCGACGAACCGACCTCGGCGCTCGACCCGATCGCCACGGCCAGCATCGAGGAACTGATCACCGAGCTGAAGGAAAAGGTCACCATCCTGATCGTCACCCACAACATGCAGCAGGCGGCCCGCATCTCGGACTACACCGCCTACATGTACCTCGGCGAGATGGTCGAATTCGGTGTCACCGACCAGATCTTCATCAAGCCGCAGAAGAAGGCCACGGAAGACTACATCACTGGAAGGTTCGGCTGAACCTTCCAGTGATGTAGCGGCGCAGGCTAACGTGAGCGCAGCGAACGTTAAGGCGCGAAGCGCCGGCCGAAGCCACTACCCGGAGGGA
>JANMTA010000193.1:0-7134 GCA_031389965.1 Betaproteobacteria bacterium | reverse complement strand
GAGGTGATAACCACAAAATTGATCGGTCGGTCGCGCGGACTCTGGCCGAGAGAAGGCGGGGTCACCGGGAAGGCCAGCACGCCGGGAATGCCGAAGAACTTGGGCTGCAACTCCTTGGCGATATCCGGCGAGCGGCGATTGCGTTCCTTCCAGTCGGTCAGGCCGATGAAAGAAATCCCCTGCGAGACCGTCGGATTGCCGGCGACGACGAAGTAACGCTCGACATCCTTGGTCTTGCTGTAGATCTCTTCCAGCTGTTTTGCATACTTTGCCGTGTAGTCGAGCGTCGCCCCTTCCGGCCCGAGAAAGACGCCGAGAATCACGCCACGATCCTCGACCGGCGCCAATTCGGATTTCAGCACCTTGAGAAAAAACACACCGGCGCCGGCGACGACGACAAAAGCCAGCAGAACGATCCAGCGCCGCTTGAGCGCCGCCGTCAAGACGCGCCGGTAACCCTCGGTCACCCAGTGCAGGAAGCCTTCGATGAGGAGAAAAACCTTGCCGTGCTTCTTCTCGTGGGTCAGCAACAGCGAGCACATCATCGGCGACAGCGTCAGCGCGACAAAGCCTGAGACGATGACCGCCCCGGCCAGGGTCAGCGCAAATTCGACGAAGAGCTTGCCGGTGCGGCCGGTCATGAAAGCGACGGGCGCATACACCGCCGCCAGCGTCATCGTCATTGCCACCACCGCAAAGCCTATTTCTTTCGCACCCAGCAACGCCGCCTGGCGGCGGTCCATGCCGTGCTCGATGTGACGGTAGATGTTTTCCAGCACCACGATTGCGTCATCGACGACCAGGCCGATGGCCAGCACCAGCGCCAGCAGCGTCAATGTATTCACCGTAAACCCGAGTGCGAACATGATGGCAAAACCGCCGATCAGGGAAACCGGAATCGTCACCAGCGGAATCAGCGTCGCCCGCACATTGCGCAGGAAGAAGAAGATGATCAGCACCACCAGCAGGATCGCCTCGCCGATGGTCTTGAAAACAGCCTCGATCGAGCGGTCGATGAAGATCGACGAATCGTAGGCAATCTTCGCCTCCATGCCCTGCGGCAGATCCTTGGTGACGCGCGGCAGTTCGGCGCGCAACGCCCGGGAAAGGTCGAGCGGATTGGCGGTCGCCTGCTTGATGACGCCCAGCGCCACCGCGCTGCGTCCGTTGAAGCGCACCGAACTGCGTTCGCTGGCGGCACCGATTTCGACGCGGCCAACGTCGCGGATTTTTACCGGGTAGGGGCTGGCGGCAGTCGGCGCGCGCACGACCACCAGTTCGAAGTCTGCCGGCTTGCTCAGGTCGGTTTGGGCGACGACCGAAAACTCGCGCTGAACGCTCTCGATGCGCCCGGCGGGTACTTCGATATTCTGCTTGCGCAGCGCGTCTTCGACATCGGCTGGCGTCAGGTTGTGGGCCGCCAGCCGTTCGCGGTCGAGCCAGACGCGCATGGCGAACTTGCGGTCGCCAAAAATGCGCACATCCGCCGCGCCCGGCAGCGTTTGCAGACGTGGCTTGACGACCCGGCTGGCGAAATCGGTCACCTCGAGCGGCGAATGCTGATCGGACGAAAAGGCCACCCAGATGATCGGATTGGCGTCGGCTTCGACTTTGGCGATCACCGGCTCCTCGATCGCCTGCGGCAGTTTGGAGCGCACGCGGGCGACGCGGTCGCGAACATCGGAGGCGGCCGAATCGGGATTGCGCTCGATCTTGAAACGTACCGAAATCTGGCTGTTCTCCGCGCGCGAGATCGACGAGAGGACATCGACGCCCTCGATTCCGGCGAGGGAATCTTCCAGCGGCTTGGTGATCTGCGACTCGATGATTTCAGCGGAGGCACCGCGATAAGTGGTATCGACGGTCACCACCGGCTCGTCGATCTTCGGATACTCGCGCACCGGCAAGCGCGTATAGGAAACAATCCCGATCAGCATCACCGTGAGGCTCATCACGGTCGCAAAAACCGGGCGCTGGATGCAGAGTTCCGAGATCCTCATCTCACCGGCCCTGTGCCGGCTTGCCGTCCACCGTTCCGCTCGAGCCGTCCGGCGCTGCCGCGCCGACCGGCTTCACCGCTGCACCGTCACGCAGCTTGAGCTGACCCGCCGTAACGACGCTGTCACCCGCATGCAAGCCCTCGACAATCTCGACATTCCCGGCGCGGCGCTGCCCGGTCTTTACCGGCATCTGCTTCACCTTGCCGTCAGTGACAACAAACACTGAAATCCCCTGGGGCGCGGGCACCAATGCCTGTTCCGGAATGGTCAGGACGTTTTCGCGGCTGGCGAAAACCAGGCGCACGCGTAGAAACATGCCCGGGCGCAATGCGCCTTCCGCGTTATCGAGCCTGGCGCGCACGGCCAGCGAACGACCATTGGCATCGATCAGCGGATCGATCGCATCGACCGTCGCAGCATAGTGCTTGCCCGGCAGCGCATCGCTTGTCAGTTCTACGCGCTGGCCCCTGGCGAGCTTGGCCAGGTGCATCTCCGGCAAACGAAAATCCACCTTCAGCGTGGTCACGCCTTCGAAGTTGACCAGTTCCTGGCCTTCCTTGACGTAGTCCCCCACCGAGACGCTGCGCAGGCCGACAACACCGGCAAACGGCGCGCGCAGGGACATCTTGCCTAGCCTGGCCGCGGCCAGCGCAACACCGGCTTCCTGCACCTTGAGCTGCGCCTGGGTTTCTTCGAGCGCGCGCTGCGACACGAATTTTTTCTGGAACAAGTCTTCGTTGCGCTTCGCGTTGGCCTGCGCCAGCCCGAGATTGGCCTTCGCCTGTTGCAATTCGGCCGCCTGTGTCTGGGCATCAAGTTCGATCAGCACGGCACCCTTTGCCGCCTTCTGACCGTCGGCAAAGCGGATCGCCGCAACTCGCCCGGAAACCTCCGGTCGCAATACCACCGAGTCCACGGATTTCAGCGAGCCGACCGCAGTGACCTCGTCGTCAAGCTTGCCGGACGCAACCTTGGCGATTTCAACCGCCAGCGCAAAACCACCCGGCGGGCCGCCGGCCGGACCGCCCGGCTTCGCAGCACTTGCGGCCGGGGCGCCACCGGCGGATTGGTTGGCATACCAGGCAAAAGCAGCTAGCCCCGCAAGGCCGATGACAGCAGTGGCAATAACCAGAGGGCGATTCTTCGATGGCATGGGGCGTTCTCGCGTTGGGTGGCGCCACGGCATTCATGACGCCAGGCGACGATTCTTTTTGTTGAACATCGTTACTGACCGCCAAGTCAGTAATCAGGCGCGGATTCTACTCTCTGCGGTCACCGTCGGCCACGGTCGATCGGCGGAATGATCATACCGGGTTGTCGATATCGACGAACTCGCAGGCGATGCCGAATTTCTCGGCCAGATGCGCGCCCAGCGCCATCACGCCGTAGCGCTCGGTGGCGTGATGGCCTGCGGCGATGTATGCCATCCCGGTTTCGCGCGCAAGGTGCACGGTCTGTTCCGATATTTCGCCCGAAACGAAGACATCGGCGCCCGTGGCCAGCGCGGCTTCGAAGTAGTCCTGCGCGCCGCCACTGCACCAGGCGATGCGGGCCACCTGGCGCGCCGGGTCGCCGATCGGCAGGGGCGCGCGGCCCAGCACCTGCTCGATATGCCGCGCCAGTTCGCCCACAAAAGTCGGCGCTGGCGGTACGCCGACAAGACCGATGTCCTGCTCGCCAAAGCGGCCCGTGACAGTCCAGCCGAGGTGCCGTGCAAGTTGCGCGTTATTGCCCAGCGTGGCATGGGCATCCAGCGGCAGATGGTAGGCAAACAGGTTGATGTCGTGCGCCAGCAGACGCGCCATGCGCTGTTTGCGAAAACCCGTGATGCGGCCGTCTTCGGCTTTCCAGAACCAGCCGTGATGCACCAGCAGCGCATCCGCGCCGCGCAGGATGGCGGCCTCGATCAGCGCCTGGCTGGCGGTAACCCCGCAGACGATGTGCGCGACCCGCTCGCGGCCTTCCACTTGCAGGCCGTTTGGGCAATAATCCCGAAAGCGCGCGGCGTCCAGCAGGGTGTCAAGATAGGCGCGAAGTTCCTCCCTTGGTACAGCATCACCTGGCTTCATCTTTACGCCCCGGAAAAAACCAAATTATGCGCCGCCTTTGGCTGATTTTTGCCCAGACCGTCACGGTCTGCATTGCATTACTATTCGTTGTCAAGACACTCAAGCCGGAGTGGCTGACCCATCTGCCAGGCACAGGCGGTGGCGTCTCCGAAGTGGCAACGGTGTTCGAAGCTCCCGCCGGCAGCGAGGTGCTTCGTCCCGGCTCCTATGCCGACGCGGCGAAAAAAGCGGTTCCGGCGGTGGTACATATTTTCACCAGCCAGGAGGTGAAGGGTCCGCGTCCTCCCTTCATCGACGACCCGATCTTCCGTCACTTCTTCGGTGACCGCTTCGGCGAGCAGTCACAGCGCCGCTCGGGGCTGGGCAGCGGTGTGGTGGTCTCGCCCGAGGGCTACATCCTGACCAACTTCCACGTCATCGACGGCGCCGACGAGATCGAGGTCGCCCATAACGACGGAAGCAAGTACAAGGCGCGCGTGGTGGGTTCGGACCCCGAATCCGATCTGGCGGTGCTGCGCATCCCGGCCGACCACAAGTTGCCGGTCGTCGCCTTCGGCAGCAGCGACACCCTGCGCGTCGGCGACGTGGTGCTGGCCATCGGCAATCCCTTCGGTGTCGGCCAGACCGTCACGTCCGGCATCGTCTCGGCGCTGGGCCGCTCGCATCTGGGCATCAACACCTTCGAGAACTTCATCCAGACCGACGCGGCGATCAACCCCGGCAATTCGGGCGGCGCACTGGTCGATGCCAACGGCCACCTGGTCGGCATCAACACGGCGATCTATTCGCAAAGCGGCGGCTCGATGGGCATCGGCTTTGCGATTCCCGTCTCGCTGGCGAAGAGCGTGATGGAACAGATCGTCAAGACCGGTAGCGTAACGCGCGGCTGGGTCGGCATCGAGGTACAGGAAATCACTCCAGAACTTGCCGAGTCCTTCAAGCTGGCCGGCACCCAGGGCGCGCTGATTGCCGGCGTCATGCGCGGCAGCCCGGCCGACAAGGCCGGCATCAAACCCGGTGACGTGCTGACCCAGGTGACCGGCAAGCCGGTGAAGGATGCCCAGGCGATGCTGGAACTGATCGCCGCACTGGAGCCTGGAAAAACTTCACGTTTCGAATTGAAGCGCGAAGGCCGCGTCGTGGGCGTTGACGTCGTCATCGGCAAGCGGCCGAGACCGCCGAAGGAATAGGTTTTTCGTGAAACGTGAAAAGTGAAACGTGAGTTAACCCGCTTTACGTTTCACTTTTCACGTTTTACGTTTCACCGCAATGAAGCGTTGAGCGCGTCCAATGCCTTGCTGCCGGGACAGAGATAGGCGTCACCGAGCTGGTTCAGCGGCTTCTCCACCGTGTTCAGGTGGCGATGCAGATCCTCGGCGCTGCTGTCCACGTAAAGCAGGCCGGTGACGATCTCGCCGAGGACATGCCGCTCCTGCAGATAGTTCATGGCGCCGACGCGATCCGATGGATCGTAGTCGTTGTCCAGCTTGCGCAGGTGCAGCACCGACCCGTCATGCTGAACGATGCGCCGCAGTTCGCCGGGAGCGTAGGAGGCGTTGATCTGGTCGCGCGGCAGGATGAAGTCGAGACGATTGACGGCATCGTTGTGTTCCCGCACGTAGTCGTAGCTCTTGGTCGATCCGGCGTGATTGTTGAACGTGACGCAAGGGCTGATGACGTCGATGAAGGCGGGGCCGCGGTGACGCAGCGCGCCCTTGATCAGCGGTATCAGCTGTTCCTTGTCGCCCGAGAAACTGCGCGCGACATAGCTGGCGCCGAGTTGCAACGCGAGGGCGACCAGATCGATCGGCGTGTCGTTATTGACCACCCCGCGCTTGCTTTTCGAACCCTTGTCGGCGGTGGCCGAGAACTGGCCCTTGGTCAGGCCGTAGACCCCGTTGTTCTCGCAGATGTAGGTCATGTTCACGCCGCGGCGCATGGCGTGGGCGAACTGGGAGATGCCGATCGATGCCGAATCGCCGTCGCCCGAGATACCCATGTAGGTCAGATCGCGGTTGGCCAGCGCGGCGCCGGTCAGCACGGAGGGCATGCGGCCGTGAGTGGTGTTGAAGCCGTGCGAGGCGCCGAGGAAGTAGTCCGGCGTCTTCGACGAACAGCCGATGCCGGAGAGCTTGGCCACCCGGTGCGGCTCGATGTCGAGGTCGAAGCAGGCCTGCACCACGGCCGCACTGATCGAATCGTGGCCGCAACCGGCGCACAGCGTCGAAATGGCGCCTTCGTAGTCGCGCCGCGTGTAGCCCAGGGTGTTTTTCGGGGCATCGGTGCGCAGCAGTTTGGGTTTGGCGAGATAGGTCATGAGGCCACCTGTTTGCGAAGGGGAGTCACCTTGTGCTCGGATAGCGCGTCGGCGATCCTGCCGGAAATGAAGCGGGCGGTGATCGGCGTGCCGTCGTAGTGCAGGACGCGGATCAGGCGCTTCGGATCGACCTCGCCCTCGTTCATCAGCAGCATGCGCAACTGGCCGCTTTCGTTCTGCTCGACGACGAAGACAAAGTCATGTTCGTCGATGAAGTCGATGACCTCGTCGGCAAACGGGAAGCCGCGCACGCGCAGGGTATCGACATGAACACCCTGCGCTTCGAGCAGGGCGGAGGCCTCGGCCATGGCCGGGGCGGTCGAGCCGTAATGAATCGCGCCAAAGCGGGTGGGCTGGGATGCCGGCTTCAGTACCGGCGCCGGCAGCAGCTTCTTGGCCGTTTCGAACTTGTGCCGCAACCGTTCCATGTTGTAGACGTAGTCGGTTCCCGCCTCGCTGTACTTGGCATAGGCGTTGCGCGTGGTGCCACGGCTGAAGTAGGCGCCCTTGGTCGGGTGCGTGCCGGGAATGGTGCGCCAGGGAATGCCATCGCCATCGACGTCGAGGTAGCGGCCGAAATTCTTGCCCGCCTCCAGTTCCTCGGCCTTCATCACCTTGCCGCGATCGTAGCGACGGCTGTCGTCCCAGTCGAAGGGTTGGCACAGCCGGTCGTTCATGCCGATATCGAGGTCGAGCAGGACGAAGACCGGCGTCTGCAGGCGATCCGCCAGGTCGAAAGCCTGCGCGC
>JANMTA010000179.1:0-2984 GCA_031389965.1 Betaproteobacteria bacterium | reverse complement strand
GTACGGGCTCAGGATCAACCGCGCCGGCGCCGGCTGTTCGACATAGTGCTGGGCGACGAAGGCCGCCAGGCCCTCGCCGGCTTCCGCTTCGGCAGCCGCTTGCGGGAAGTGCGCGCGATCGCCCAGATGCAGGCCGCCGCGTACCATGGCCAGATTCACGCACAGACTGCCGCGCTCGACCACCGCCGCGATGATGTCGACATCGGCGTCTTTCGTCGAACTCACGTACTGGCGATGCAGCACGGCCTGCAATGCACGTATCTGGTCGCGCACGGCGGCGGCGTCCTCGAAACGCAACGCGGTGGCTGCTGCCTCCATCTGACAGGTCAGGCCCTCGATCACTTCCGAATGCCGACCGCGCAGGAACATTTCAGCCAGGCGTGCGTCGGCGGCGTAGTCCTGCTGCGACACCATGCCGACACAGGGTGCCTTGCAGCGCTTGATCTGGTGCATCAGGCAGGGCCGTGAGCGATGCGCGAATACCGACTCCTCGCAGGTGCGCAGCAGGAAGGTCTTCTGGATCATCTGGATGCTTTCGCGCACCGCCAGACCGCTGGGAAACGGACCGAAGTACTGCGACTTCTTCTCGAAACTGCCGCGATGGTAGAACAGCCGCGGAAACTCTCCGCCCGACAGGCCGATATAGGGATAGGACTTGTCGTCGCGGAACAGGATGTTGTATTTCGGCGTCAGCTTCTTGATCAGCGTGTTTTCGAGGATCAGCGCCTCGGCCTCGGAGCGCGTCGCGGTCACCTCCATGGCCGCCACCTGTTGCAACATCAACGCGATGCGCGGACTGTGTCCGCTCTTGTTGAAGTAGGACGCGACGCGCTTCTTGAGGTTCTTCGCCTTACCGACATACAACACGAAATGGTCCGCGTCGAGCATGCGATAGACCCCCGGCGCCTCGGTCAGGCTCGCCAGGAACTCGCCGGAATCGAAAACTGCGCCTTGCGCGCCGGGACTTCCGCTTCGCGGGCCGGCTTCAGGCGGCGTCGAGTTCTTCACGGATTTTTCGGAAGACATCTTGAAAGTCGGCGCTGGTGAGACGGCGAGTTTGCGTGTTGTAACGGCTGCAGTGGTAACTGTCGATCAGAATGCGGCCCCCCGAGCCCGAAGGGGCGAGGTCATGCGGCGGAAGCGCATGACGCGCGCCGTGGCCGAAAACCAGCGCCGACTGCTTGAGGCCCAGCGCCATCAGCACCGCCTTGTGCGCCACCAAGCCCAGGGCGAGGATAACCTTCACCTCGGGCGCAGTTTGCAACTCGGTCGCCAGATAGTGGTTGCAGGTCCGGATCTCGGCCGGCTCCGGCTTGTTTTCCGGCGGCAGGCATTTCACGGCATTGGTGATGCGGCAATCGATAAGCCGCAAGTCGTCGTCGGCCGCCAGCGATTGGGGCTGCGAGCCGAAACCGAAGGCATGCAGAGTCTCGTAGAGCAGGATGCCGGCATAGTCGCCGGTGAAGGGCCGCCCGGTACGATTGGCGCCGTGCATGCCGGGCGCCAGACCAACGATCAGCAGGCGCGCCTTGGGATCGCCGAAAGGAAGGACCGGGCGGGCATGGTAATCCGGGTGACGGCCGCGTACCTCGGCGAGGAATCCGGCCAGACGCGGGCAATCGGTACAGCGTAACAATTCGTTCATTCAGCTAGGATACCGCCTCGCCATGACCAACAAAGCAATCCGCTGCGACATTTTCTGTGCCGTCGTCGACAACTACGGCGATGCCGCAGTTTGCTGGCGCCTGGCGCGCCAATTGGCGACCGAGCATGAGTGGCGGGTCAGGCTGTGGCTTGACGACCTGACGCCCTTGCGCCAACTAGCCCCGGATTACGCCGCAGGACCGGTAGCGGTTCACCCTTGGCCCGCGCCCGAATCCGACCCATGGCCTGCCGATGACACGGCCGAGGTGGTGATCGAGGCCTTCGCCTGCGAACCGCCGTCGGCCTACATCGAAGCCATGGCCAGCCGCACCCGCGCGCCGGTCTGGCTCAATCTCGAATACCTCTCGGCCGAAGCCTGGGTCGCCGGCAGCCACGGATTACCGTCGCCGCATCCGCGCCTGCCCTTGGTCAAGTATTTCTATTTCCCGGGATTCGAAGCGGGCACCGGCGGGCTCCTGCGCGAGCGCGACTACGATGCGCGACGCACCGGCTTCGACGAGGCTGCCTTCCGCGCCGAGTTCGCCTTGCCGCCGCGACGGCCCGGGGAACTGACGGTTTCCTTGTTCAGCTACGACAACCCTGTCCTGCCGGAGCTGATGCGGGCCTGGGCCGCCTCGCCGCGCCCGGTTCGCGTGCTGCGTCCGGGCAGCACCGAGGCCGCCCAAACCATAGGTAGCCTGAGCCTGTACCCCTTGCCCTTCCTGCCCCAGCGCCGCTACGACGAACTGCTCTGGGCTTGCGATCTCAACTTCGTCCGCGGCGAGGATTCCTTCGTCCGTGCCCAGTGGGTGGCGAAACCATTCGTCTGGCACGTCTATCCGCAGGCGGAAGGCACCCATCTGGTCAAGCTGGAAGCCTTTCTGGCCAGGCATCCGGCCGGCGCGGCTTTGCGGCCGTTCTGGCAAGCCTGGAACGGCATGGGCAGCCCCGACTGGCCGGCCTTCGCCGCCGGTCTGCGGGGCCAGGCGGCACCCCTGCAGCAATGGGCAAAAACACTGACTGAACGCCCCGATCTCGCCAGCCGGCTTGTGCAGTTCTGCATTGAAAGGCTAAAATAGCTGGTTATCAATTTCCGCCCCAGGAAGCACAACCATGAAAACCGCCCAGGAACTCCGTGCCGGCAATGTCGTGATGGTCGGTAGCGATCCGCTCGTCGTACAGAAAGCCGAATACAGCAAGGGCGGCCGCAGTTCCGCGGTCGTCAAGTTCAAGTTCAAGAATCTCCTGACCGGCGCAGCCTCGGAATCCATCTACAAGGCCGACGACAAGTTCGAGCAGGTGGTGCCCGACCGCAAGGAATGCACCTATTCCTACTTCGC
>JANMTA010000095.1:0-3266 GCA_031389965.1 Betaproteobacteria bacterium | reverse complement strand
CGCTCGAGTGCAAAACCGAAGCCGACACCGATCAGCAGCGCCAAAAGAAAAGCCTGTGGCGTGTCTAGCGCATCGAGACCATAGAGGGTGTTAATCATGCCATTGCCTCCTTACAAACCAGGCCGCCGCGTAGCCGCTGGCGAAGAGGCAGACCAGAAACACGAGGCTGCCGGAGAGCAGCAGCGCGCCGCCAGTGAGCCCCTGACCGGAGGTGCAACCCTGCGCCAGGCGGCTGGCGAAACCGACAATAGTGCCGCCGGCAAGGGCATAACCGAGTCGGCGTCCCACGGATGAAGCAGCACCGCGTTCGACCTGAATCCGTACCCGGCGGGCCAGCAGGGCCGAGAACAGCCCGCCGACAAAGGTGCCCACAAACATGAAGACGACGTAGTATTGCAGCGAGTTCTCGCCCCATTTGCCGAAATACTCGCTGCTCAGTGTGTGGGTCGGCGCGACGCTAACGGAGAGCGCAGCACCGAAGCGCGCAAGGCCGCCAGACGCACTCAGCCCGGCGCCAAGAATTGTGAATGAGGCCAGGAGCACGAGCCCAAGCGCAACTCCCACGAGGTAGGGATTCGCGAAGGGTTCAGGCCCGCCGAGAGGATTGTTGGTTTCGGCTGTCATGACTAGCACCCCGCGCTTTTCTTGGCAGGTGCTGCGCTTCCGGCAGGTGCCGAACCCGGGGTGGCAGGCTTCGCGTTAGCCGGCACTGAAGCGCCTGGTTTCACTGGCTGGACCGAAGCTGTAGCCGGAGTCGGCCCAACTGGCGGCAGGAGTGGCGCGGAATCGTTCCAGTAGGCTTCCAATCCGCCATAGAGCACCCTGATGGACCGCTGCGTCTTTTGGGAGAGAATGCCGCCCACCGCCATTGCGATTGATCCGTCGCGATCCACGATTATCAAAGGAACTACGCCTTTGAGATAAGCCGGGTTGCCGATCACATCCGCGATACTCGCATTGATCGACCCGGGCAGGCTAAAGTCCGCAAACGGTGCTGGCGGGCGCACATCCACTATTTCGAACATGCCGGGTTGATCCAGCAGCATGCGTTTGAGTTCTGCGGCGGCAATGCGCTGCGGCAGTGTGACGGACCGCGCGGCAGGCACGGCGGGCGCGGCCAGTGCCGTTGTTGCAACGATCGTTGCGCCTATTAATGCGGCCGCGTTCAGAGTGTTGCGAAGGTTCATATGTTTCATGGCCAAACCCCTTTCAGCGCTGGATAAAGCTGGCGGATACTGGTCGCCCTTATCAGAATAATTTAAAGCGCATTCATCTTCTGTGCGCTATCGAACGGTATGCTTTCAGGGCCTGTTGTTGCGCGAAATTCACAACCGAGTGGATTCGGCAGCTTGGTCATTTCTTCAATCGCTGCAGCCGCGCATTGATGGCCACCATCAGTGTGCTCGTGGACATCAGCACTGCATCCAAGGTGGGAGCGAGCAGAACGCATCCGCTTAGAAAACCCGCGTCCTGAGGACACGGTCATCGGCTAACTGGCTTTGCCTGTCAGAGACCCAGCAGCGTCGAGCAACACATGACCCAATCGCCCTCCCGGCAATTGCTGGATCAATCGCGGCGAATGCCAAGGAGCAGGGCCTTACAAAAATGTAATTCACAAGTCATCTTGTCGACCACGGCTGGCGCGCAGACTGTGTCTCGTAGGTCGCAGTCGAGTAACACGGATTCCCCGCGTAATTCTTTTGGAGCAAATACCATGAAACTGAAAACCACCATATCGGCGGGACTGTTCGCCGCCATAGCCGCCCTGTCCATGGGCGCACAAGCCGCTTCGGATACGGATAAAGCCGCTGAAGCCAAGACGCCGGTTGTCGGCACGCCGGCCGTCAAGAAGATGAAGCCCCACTCGCACGTCGAGGTAAAGACCGGTGTGCCGCAGAACGAACCGGAAGCCAAGGCGGACAAGCCCGATCCGGCCAAAGACAAAAGCAAGCACTTTCATCCCCGGGACGGCAAGACCTGACCATCACGAGGCCCCGTTTAGGGGCCTCGGCGTTTCCAAGATGTACAGACTGAAACATGTTGGCCACGGCAACCGCTGCTCCTGTCGCCTGTTGGCAGATCTCATCGGCTGCAACCCCAAGGTGATCCGCTTCGCTTATTGCCAAGCCGTTCTGATGAAGCACTGGACTATGGAATGCAACCACGGTTGCCAAGATGAAATTGTGGAATCGGGATCCAGCGGGAAATGGCATGATGTCGGCCCGATCGATTCAGTCGCGGCGATCCTGATCAAGAACAGGTGAACTGGGCGACACTCGGCAGATTACTGAAAATGGAAATGCTCGTGAATCTGAAGGACTGAGATGTCTATCGTCTTGCCGGAGAGCCCTCGACAATTGCGGTGGATGCTCGTTCGCAAGCTGAGCACTGCCGCGATTGTCATCGGACTCGTAGCCGGTGGCGTTTCCTACCAGGTTGAAACTCGACGCGCCGAGCAAGCCGCACTGGAACACGCCGCGAAGGGAGCGCGGCATTTCGATTCATCGATTATCCAGTTGATTGAAGATGCCAAAGCCACTGGAAAATATGCCGCGCTCAATCGCTTGCTGGATAGAAGCCGGTTTGTCGGAATTCGTGTATTCGGTCCGGACAAGACGCTGATCCATGAATCATGGGAGGACATTCCACCCCTCCTAATGACGGCGGTTCGTTCCGGGAACCACCAACACGATTGGCCCGGACTCGGGCAAAGCCACAGGAACTGGATCGATACAGCCGGAGAGCGCTTGATCCAGGTCGTTCTGCCATTGTTCGAGAAGGATGGACAGCTTGCGGGCTATCTGGAATGCATCGACCGCTTCAACGAGGAGACCTTGCGAGCGCAGCGAGATCAAGTTCGCAACGGGGCGCTAACGGCATCCCTATCTGTTCTGGTTACGGCATTGCTTCTCTATCCGCTGCTGTTGGCTATGCTGCGCCAGTCCGCCGACCGATCTCGTCGCCTGCTGGATGCCAACCTTTCGCTATTGCGCTCCCTCGGCAACGCTATCGCCAAACGGGATTCGGACACGGATGCGCACAACTACCGGGTGACGTTTTACGCCGTCGCCCTGGCCGAAGCGCTCAACGTACCGAAGCGGGATATATCGGATCTGGTGGTCGGCGCCTTCCTCCACGATGTCGGCAAAATAGGCATTCCCGACCGGATTCTGCTCAAACCAGGGAAGCTTACGGCCGACGAGTTCGAGATAATGAAAACCCACGCGCTACTGGGCATCGAGATCGTGGCGGATAACCCGTGGCTG
>JANMTA010000094.1:0-4033 GCA_031389965.1 Betaproteobacteria bacterium | reverse complement strand
TTCCTCGGCTTGTCTACCGCAGATGTATTGAAGCCGGAGATGGTCAAGACCATGGCGCGCGATCCGCTGATCCTGGCGATGGCCAATCCCGATCCCGAGATCCGTCCGGAAGAAGCCAAGGCCGTGCGCCCGGATGCCATCATCGGCACCGGCCGCTCCGACTATCCGAACCAGGTCAACAACGTGCTGTGCTTCCCCTTCATGTTCAGGGGCGCGCTCGACGTCGGCGCGACGACCATCAATGAAGCGATGAAAGTCGCGGCGGTGCGGGCGATTGCCGAACTGGCGCACGCCGAGCAGTCGGAGGTGGTGACGGCGGCCTACGGCACGGAGGAGCTTTCCTTCGGCCCCGAGTACCTGATTCCCAAGCCCTTCGATCCGCGCCTCATCATCAAGGTGGCGCCGGCGGTGGCCCAGGCGGCGATGGATTCCGGCGTCGCCACGCGGCCGATCGCCGACATGGATGCCTATGCCCAGCAACTGAATGACTTTGTCTATTCGACCGGTCTCTTGATGCGTCCCGTGTTCTCCGCCGCGAAGAAGAGACCGGCGCGCGTGGTCTTCTGCGAAGGCGAGGACGAGCGCGTCCTGCGTGCCGTGCAAACCGTATGCGACGAGGGGCTGGCGCGGCCGATCCTGGTCGGCCGCCCGGAGGTTGTTGAAAACCACATCGCCCGCCATGGTCTGCGCATCCGCGCCGGCGAGCACTTCGAGCTGGTCAATCCGGATTCCGATCCGCGCTACAAGGAGCTGTGGCAGGACTATCACGGCCTGATGTCGCGCAAGGGCGTCAGCGTCGAGTACGCCAAGCGCGAAATAAGAAGAAGGACAACGCTGATCGGCGCCATGCTGGTGCGCCACAACTATGCCGACGCGATGCTGTGCGGCACCTTCGGCAAGCATTCGCTGCATCTGCGCTATATCGATACCGTGATCGGCAGGAAGCCCGGGATCGAGCATTTCTATGCGATGAACATGCTGGTGCTGCCGCGCCGCACGCTGTTCATCGGCGACACCTATGTCAATTACGATCCGACCGCCGAACAACTCGCGGAAATGACCTTGCTCGCGGCCGACGAAGTCGCGCGCTTCGGCCTGACGCCCAAGGTGGCGCTGCTCTCGCATTCGAGTTTCGGCACCGAGGACACGCCGACATCGATCAAGATGCGCCGCGCCCTTGAGATCCTGCGCAGCATCGCCCCGCAACTGGAAGTCGATGGCGAGATGCATGGCGATGCGGCGCTTTCCGAAAGCATCCGCGAGCAGGTGTTTCCCGAGTCGACGCTGAAGGGCCAGGCCAATCTGTTGATCATGCCAACGCTGGATGCCGCCAATATCTCGTTCAATCTGATCAAGACTTCCGCGGGCGACGGCCTGACCGTGGGTCCGCTGCTGCTTGGCGCGGCGCGACCGGTGCACATCCTGACGCCGACGGCGACCGTGCGGCGCATCGTCAATGTCACCGCCCTGTTGTCGGTGGAGGTGCAGCAGCAGGCCAGAGCCGGCAGTTAGGCTGGCGATGAGTGAATCGCGCACCGCCCTGATCCTCACTGGCGGCGGTGCCCGCGCCGGCTACCAGGTCGGCGTGCTGAAGGCGATTCGCGAACTGTTGCCGCAGCCACAGCGCAACCCGTTCCCGATTCTCTGCGGCACCTCGGCCGGTGCCCTCAATGCCGCCTCGATGGCCTCGGCGGCCGAGGATTTCGGGGCCGGCGTAGAGGGTCTGTTGCAGGTCTGGGAAAACTTCCGTGCCTACCAGGTTTATCGTTCCGATCCGGCCGGAGTCGGCATTGCCGGTGTGCGCTGGTTGTCGACCCTGGCCCTGGGCTGGCTGACGCATCGCGCACCGCGCTCGCTGCTCGACAACTCGCCCTTGCGCCAGTTGCTGAGCGATCGCCTCGATTTGGGCCGCATTGCGCAAGCCATCGACAACCGGGCGCTGCATTCGGTCAGCATCACCTGCTCCGGTTACTCGTCGGGGCAGAGCGTCAGCTTTTTTCAGGGGCGCGTCGATCTCGAACCCTGGCGGCGCAGCCAGCGCATCGGGACGCCGACCGATATCTCGGTCGATCACCTGATGGCGTCCAGCGCCATTCCCTTCCTGTTTCCGGCCGTGCATATCAATCGTGAATGGTTCGGTGACGGCTCGATGCGGCAGGTGGCGCCGGTCTCGCCGGCGATCCACCTCGGCGCCGACAAGATACTGGTCATCGGCGCCGGCCGCATGGCCGACGAGAGTGAGCGGCCGAGCGGCACGGTTTATCCGTCCCTGGCACAGATTGCCGGTCATGCGCTGTCGAGCATCTTTCTCGACAGCATGTCGGTCGACCTGGAACGGATGAGCCGCATCAACCATACGCTCTCGCTGATACCGGAATCGGTGCGCCGCGACAATAGCCTGACATTGCGCCCGATCGAGGTCCTGACCATCGCCCCATCGCAGCGCCTCGACCATTTGGCGGCGCGTCACGCACAGGCTTTGCCATGGGCGGTGCGGGCGTTGCTGCGCAACATCGGCGCCATGAACCAGAACGGCGGTGCGCTGACCAGCTATCTGCTGTTCGAGAAGCCCTACACCAGGGCCCTGATCGATCTGGGCTACGCCGATACCCTGGCACGCCGCGAGGAAGTGCGACGATTTCTTGATTTAAATTAATGTGGTTGCTGAATCTTGATGTTCAACTCCTTTATTTGAAACGTGAACTTGTGATACAACTTACTTCACAAGGGATATCGTCTGCTAGAATCGAACGATTGCAGGAGGGGCATTTCCATGAAGAAGGCACTACTGATGTTGTTGGCTGCGGCGATAGTCGGTGCCGGCGTGACGCCGAGCACGGCCGAAGCCAGCGGGAATAAGAAATCCGTTGCTGCCAAAAAGAAGCCTCAGCGCGTATCGGTGCAGTTCAGGGGCAAGAAGGTCGCGTTCGCGCGACCAGTGCGACGCAGCATGACCCTGGATGACGCCCAGCACCTGGCCCTGCAGTCGTCTGCCGTGCTGGTACAGGACCAGACGACCGGCGCAATCCTGTTCGAAAAGAATGCCGGTTCCGTATTGCCGATCGCTTCGATCACCAAGCTGATGACGGCGATGGTGGCGCTCGACGCCAAGCCGGACCTGAACGAGACCCTGGCGATCGGCGAGCAGGATGTCGACGTGCTCAAGGGCACCCGTTCCCGCCTCAAGGTCGGTACCCAGCTGGCCCGCGAAGAAATGCTGCGCCTGGCCCTGATGTCTTCGGAAAACCGCGCGGCCTCGGCATTGTCGCGCCACTATCCGGGCGGTCGCGATGCCTTCGTCGCCGCCATGAACCAGAAGGCGCAGGCCCTGGGCCTGGCCGACACGCGTTTTCAGGACGCCACCGGATTGACCGCCGCAAATGTATCGAGCCCGCGCGATCTGGCGAAGCTGGTCAATGCGGCACATCAGTACCCGCTGATCCGCGAGTTTTCCACGGCGTCCGACGGCGAATTCAGCATCGCTGGCCGGCCGCAGCATTTCCACAATACCAACACCCTGGTCAGGAGTTCGACCTGGGAAATCGGCCTGTCCAAGACCGGCTACATCAACGAGGCCGGAAAGTGCCTGGTGATGCAGGCCTGGCTCAACAACAAGCCGATCATCATCGTGCTGCTCGACTCCTGGGGCAAGATGACCCGCATCGGCGATGCCAACCGCATCAAGCGCTGGGTCGAGAGCGCTTCGCTGATACGGGCGAGCGCCGGCTGATTTTCTTGCCGCCGCTGCAACGGCCGCCTGCGGGCGGCCTTTTTCTTTATGTCCGCGCCAGAGGCGCGGACGGTATCCCCTGGTGGGATTTGTCCAAGCGCGGGGCGCGCGGACGGTATCCCGCGGCGGGATTCGCCGCGACGCACGCAAATCCTCCCGATTTGCCCGCCGGTTCGCCCAGAAGCTGCCGCGGACTGCTAGAATTATCAGCAAAATCATGCTGCTGCGCGACTGCTGTGAGCGGTTGCCGGGCAGTTCCTGTCAAAGCGTTTACTCTCGGTTGATTGGTCGTCCTGTGAACCC
>JANMTA010000056.1:0-8112 GCA_031389965.1 Betaproteobacteria bacterium | reverse complement strand
GAAATGGCTTTTGCCGACAATCTGAAACAACTGCCTCGAGTATCGCATCTGACCGCGATCCAGTTGCTCGACGGCGATTCCGCCGTGGTCGCCACAATTGAAAACAAGCCCGGTCAGGCTGGCTCGCTGTCGATCTACAACCATCTCGGACAGATCTACGGCGCCATTACCGCGGAAGCTGCCCGCAAAGGGCTGGAGTTGTATGCCGAGCACACGGAAGACGCCCGGCAGAACCCCGGCAAGCACCCCAATATCGATCGCCTGCTGACGCTGGCCGGAAGCAAGGGTCTGCTTCGCATAAAGCACATCTTCGCCACCGGCGACGAATAGATACAGCGCCTGTCGGCCTGCCAGACCAGGAAGCGACGCTTTGGAGCCGGTCGCTTAAACCACAGCTTCCTGTTTCTCGACCTTTGTCTGGATGAACTGCGCGCGCGATACACCCAGCCACATCACCAAGGGGCTGGCCACCAGGACCGAGGAATAGATCCCGAAACAGATGCCGATGGTCAGGGCCAGGGCGAAGTAATGCAGGGCCGGGCCACCAAAAATCAGCATTGAGGTCACCATCATCTGCGTCGAGCCGTGAGTGATGATGGTGCGCGAAATGGTGCTGGTGATGGCGTGGTCAAGCACCTCCGGCGTGGTCATGCCGCGCTTTTTCTTGAAGGTTTCGCGCACCCGGTCGAACACCACCACGGACTCATTGACCGAATAACCGAGCACCGCCAGCACCGCGGCCAGCACCGGCAGTGAGAATTCCCACTGGAAGAAGGAAAAGAAGCCGAGGATGATCACCACGTCGTGCATGTTGGCGATGATGGCGGAAAGGGCGAAGCGCCATTCGAAACGGAAGGCCAGATACAGCATGATGCCTGTCACTACCAGCAGCAGCGCCAGGGCGCCGTCTTCCGCAAGCTCCTTGCCGACCTGCGGCCCGACGAATTCGACCCGCTTGAGTTCGGGTGTCATAGCGGGCGCCGTCCCGCCGGCGCCGACTTTCATCAGCGAAGCCATGACCTGCTCACCGACCTTCGAGCTTTCAGTGCTCTTCGCCAGCGGAACACGAATCAGCACATCGCGCGAGGAGCCGAAATTCTGTACCTGAGGATCGGTAAACCCGTCGCCTTCCAGTTGTTTGCGGATTTGCGTCAGGTCAGGTGCCTGGGCATAGCTGACTTCCAGCAGCGTGCCGCCGGTAAACTCGACGGAAAAGTGCAGGCCGCGGGTAGCCAGAAAGAACACCGCCAGCAAAAAGGTGATCAACGAGATGATGTTGAACACCAGCGCATGGCGCATGAAGGGGATGTCTTTGCGAATGCGGAAAAATTCCATGTCAGACCCCCGGCTTCCAGATTTGTCCGATGCTCACCGACCCCAGTTTGCGCCGGTGGCCGTAGATCAGGTTGATCAGCGCACGCGACACCACGACCGAACTGAAGATCGAGGTCAGGATGCCCAGGCAATGCACCACGGCAAACCCGCGCACCGGACCGGAGCCGAATATCAGCAGCGCGACACCGGCGATCAGGGTGGTGATGTTCGAGTCGAGGATGGTCGCCCAGGCGCGCTCGTAGCCAGCGGTGATCGATGTCTGCGGCGAATTGCCGCCACGCAGTTCCTCGCGCACCCGCTCGTTGATAAGCACGTTGGCGTCGATCGCCATACCCAGCGTCAGGGCGATGGCGGCAATGCCCGGCAGGGTCAGCGTCGCCTGCAGCAGGGACAGCAGCGCCACCAGGAACAGCAGGTTGGCGGAGAGAGCGAACACCGAGACGAAACCGAACAGCAGGTAGTAAGAAGTCATGAACACGGAAATGGCGATGAAGCCCCACAAGGTCGAGCTGAAGCCCTTGGCGATGTTGTCCGCGCCCAGGCTGGGGCCGATGGTGCGCTCCTCGATGATCTCCATCGGCGCCGCCAGCGACCCGGCGCGCAGCAGCAGCGCCACGTCGTTGGCTTCCACGGTGCTCATGCGGCCCGAAATCTGCACCCGCCCGCCACCGATCTCCGTGCGAATCACCGGTGCGGTGACCACCTCGCCTTTGCCTTTTTCGATCAGCAGAATGGCCATGCGCTTGCCGACGTTGTCGCGCGTGACATCCTTGAAGATGCGGGCGCCGGCGGAATCGAGCGACAAATGTACGGCCGCTTCCTGGGTCTGGTTGTCGAACCCCGGCTGGGCGTCGGTCAGGCGCTCACCCGTGAGCACCACCTGTTTTTTCACCAACAGGCCGCGACCGCCGCGCTCGACGTAATACTCGGTACCCGCCGGCGGCTGCCCGCGGGCTGCCTGCTCCATGATGCCCGGATTTGCGCTGGCTTCGTCATCGACCAGGTGCACTTCCAGTGTCGCCGTGCGGCCCAGGATGTCCTTGGCCTTGGCAGTGTCCTGCACCCCCGGCAACTGCACCACGATCCGGTCCGCACCCTGCTGCTGGATTACCGGTTCGGCGACACCGAGTTCGTTGATGCGATTGTGCAGGGTGGTGATATTCTGCTTGACCGCGAATTCCTGAATACGTTTCTGCGCCTCGGGCTTGAGCGTTGCCACCAGCTTGAGCTCTGCACCCTCCTGTGCGTCAACCAGCAGAAGGTCAGGCTGGCTGTCCGCCAGCACGACGCGCGCCTTTTCCCGGATGTCCGCCTCGCGGAAGCGAATCACCACGCTTTGCCCTTCGCGGCCGATGCCGCCGTGGCGGATGTTCTTGTCGCGCAGCAGACCGCGCAGATCGGCGCTGATCGAATCGAGGCGCTTGGTCAGCGCGCCCTTCATGTCCACCTGCAACAGGAAATGCACGCCGCCGCGCAGATCGAGGCCGAGATACATCGGCAAGGCACGGATCCCGGTCAGCCAGTTGGGAGAATCCGACACCAGATTCAGGGCCACACTGTAGGTCGCATCCGCCGCCACCGGATTCAGGGCCTTTTCAATGACATCCTTGGCCTTGAGCTGGGTATCGGTGTCGGCCAGCCGCACGCGCACGCTGTTAAGCTCGAGCACCATCCCTTGCGGGATGACCGCGGCAGCCTTGAGCGCAGCTTCAACCTGGCCCATGAGTCTGGCGTCGACCTTGTGCGTCGACTTGACACTGGCCACCTGCACCGCCGGTGCCTCGCCAAAAAAGTTGGGCAGGGTGTAGAGGAAACCGAGCACCAGGGCGATCAGCACCGTGGCGTTCTTCCAAAGGGGATAGCGATTCATTTGACGAGCCGTGAAAGGTGAAGCAAAAAAAGTGAAGTGCTGACGGGCGCGACGCTATCCCGTTTCACAATTCACATTTCACAGGTTTTTCAGCGTGCCCTTGGGCAACAGCGCACCCACGGCGTTCTTCTGCACGGTAATCACTACCGGGCCATCCTTGCCTTCGGCCACTTCCAGGCTGAGGTAGTTTTCACCCACCTTGGCGATACGCCCGGTGATACCGCCCTGGGTGACCACTTCGTCGCCCTTGGCCAGTTCGCCGACCATTTTCTGTTGCTCCTTGGCCTTCTTCATTTGCGGCCGGATCATGACGAACCACAGCACGACAAACATCAGCAGGATGGGCAACATGCCCATCAGGCCGCCCGTCGGATCGGCGGCGGCACCCGCCGCCTGCGCGTAAGCATTTGAAATCAGCACTGTGAGTCTCCATGAATGTCTAAAACGATGCAAAGCAGAGTTTCAGTGAAGGCTAATGTCCGCGATAGCGGACGTTATGCCGAAGCTAAAACAAAAATCTCAGTGAAGGCTCGCCTGCAAAGCAGGCGTGACGCCGAAACTAAAATTAAGCGGCGAATTATACCCGCTCGCCGGCCCGGCCCCGTTCGAATCGGAAACGGAACCCGGCAAAGTCGCCCTGTTCGATGGCAACACGCATTTCCGCCATCAATGTCTGGTAGTAGAAGAGGTTGTGGATCGTATTCAGCCGGGCACCCAGAATCTCGCCGATGCGGTGCAGATGATGCAGGTAAGCCCGAGTGAAATTGCGACAGGTATAGCAGCCGCAACTGGCGTCCAGCGGCCGCGTATCGGCCTTGTGCTGCGCGTTCTTGATCTTGACGTCGCCATGGCGGGTGAACAGCCAGCCATTGCGCGCATTGCGCGTCGGCATCACGCAGTCGAACATGTCGATGCCCTGCCCGACCGCATACACCAGGTCTTCCGGGGTGCCGACACCCATCAGGTAGCGCGGTTTGCCGGCGGCAAGGCGCGGCGCCGTGTGGGCCAGGATGCGCGCCATTTCCTCCTTGGGCTCACCCACCGACAGGCCGCCGATGGCAAAGCCGTCGAAACCGATGTCGACCAGCGCCGCCAGCGATTCGTCGCGCAGCGCCTCGTGCATGCCGCCCTGCACGATGCCGAACAGGGCATTCGAATTTTGCAAGCGGTCATGTGCGTCGCGCGAGCGCGGCGCCCAGCCCAGGCTGAGGCGCATCGACTCGGCCGCCGTGGCCAGATCCGCCGGATAGGGCGTGCATTCGTCGAAGATCATCGCGATGTCGGAATTCAGCACATGCTGGATACGCATCGACTCCTCCGGCGTCAGGAACAGGCGATCGCCGTTGATCGGCGAGGCGAACCTGACACCCTCCTCGCTGATCTTGCGCAGATCGCCCAGCGAGAACACCTGAAAGCCGCCCGAATCGGTCAGGATAGGGCCGTTCCAGCCCATGAAGCGGTGCAGGCCGCCATGCGCGGCGACAACTTCCAGCCCGGGCCGCAGCCAGAGATGGAAGGTATTGCCGAGGACGATGGAGACGCCCATGCCGACCAGTTCGTCCGGGGACATGGCCTTGACCGTGCCGTAGGTGCCCACCGGCATGAAGGTCGGCGTCTGCGCAGCGCCGTGCGCCAGGGTCAGGGTTCCGCGCCGCGCTGCGCCGTCGGTGGCGAGCAGTTCAAAGTTCATTGCGGATGGCTCCGGTGCAGCAACATGGCATCTCCGTAACTGAAGAAACGATAGCGGGCGGCAATCGCGTGCCGATAGGCCGCGCGAAGTGCATCCAACCCGCCAAACGCCGAAACCAGCATAAGGAGTGTCGACTTCGGCAGGTGAAAATTGGTAATCAGCAGGTCGACCACGCGAAACGCGAAGCCGGGCGTGACGAACAACGCCGTCTCGCCGGCGCCGACTTTTATGATTCCCTCCAGCGCCGCCGATTCCAGCACGCGCAGGGAAGTGGTACCGACCGCCACGATGCGTCCGCCACGCGCGCGGGTTCCCGCGATAGCGTCGGCCGTGGCTTGCGGCAACACGTAGCTCTCGGTATGCATGCGATGTTGCGCGAGGTTGTTCACCCGCACCGGCTGGAAGGTTCCGGCGCCCACATGCAGCGTGACATACGCGATACCGATACCTTTCCCACGCAGGTTCCCGAGCAGGTCCTGATCAAAATGCAAACCTGCCGTCGGCGCAGCGACCGAACCCTTTTCCCGTGCATACACGGTCTGATAGCGATCCTCATCCGGTGCCTCTGCCGCGCGTTCAATATAAGGTGGCAGCGGCAGCCGGCCGTGACGGTCAATAAGGTCGGCGGCGTCGCCGGAAAACCGCAGCCGGTAGAACTCGCCGTCGCGCCCCAGCACCTCGACATCGAGCGCGTCTTCAAGCCGCAGGCGACTGCCCGGCTGTGGCGGCTTGCTCGCCCGCAACTGTGCCAGCACCGTGCCATGATCGAGCAGACGTTCAACCAGGATTTCGACCTGTCCGCCGCTTTCCTTGTGCCCCAGCAGGCGGGCATGCAGCACCCGACTGTCATTCATCACCAGCAGGTCGCCCGCGCGCAGCCACTGCGGCAAATCGACAAAGTTACTGTCCGTCAGGCACGCGCCGTCCACCACCAGCAGGCGACTTGCCGAGCGTTGCGACAAGGGCGTCTGGGCAATCAGTTCGGGAGGCAGCGCGTAGTCGAAATCGGCGAGCGTCAAAGACATCGGGATGGCGGGAGAGGGCATGGCAAGGGATGGCTGCGCGAGCCTTGTGCATCGCTCAGCCGCCTTTCCGGCGGCCGGCGCGAATAGTAGCAGAGCCCGATTCCTTGTCCGCCGCTATCCGTTCACCTAAAATCCGGTGGATTGATGCTCAAGTGCTCGCCTCGACGTCGCCATGCCGTCTGAACGCCGCCAGATCAACCAGAATCAGCTGGCCGTCCTGCTCATGGATAAGGCCCTGGGCGGTCAGATCGCGCATCACCCTACTGACCATTTCCCGCGAAGCGCCGATCATCTTCGCGATATCCTGCTTGCTGATCTTATGCGTGACTACCCTGCGCCCATCGACTGTCTCCGCCGCCTCGAGCAACAGACGCGCAACGCGCCCGTAGACGTCGAGCAGTGCCAAGCTCTCTATGGTTCGGTCGGCCACACGCAAGCGCTTTGTCAGGTTGCGCATGATGAAGAGGGAAACGTCAGGATTTTCTGCCAGGCACTGCTTGAATTCTGCCTGGCCAATCACCACCACTTCGCTAGCCTCGACCGCCAACACCGTGGCCGAGCGAGGATGGTCGTCAAGCACCCCCATTTCGCCAAACAGTTCTCCGGGACCGAGCATGGAGAGGATAACCTCGCGCCCTTCCTTGTCGCTGACCTGCACCTTCAAGGCACCTGAAAGGACGAAGTAAATGTTGTCGGTACTATCGCCGGCATGCAGTACGACGGTATGCCGCGGAACAGTGCGCAACATGGCCACACGTGTCAGCGGCTTGAGACTGTCGTCATCGAGCATCTCGAAGATCGGCAGCGCACGCAGTATGGTCAATGAAACACCAGCATTCGGCGAGCCCACAACATTCCCTCCATCGAAAACTCAAACCGCACGCCTAAGGCCAAGTGTAATCCGTATTGCCGGCCTCGCCTGGACGGTTTTGCAGGTACTCTTGGTGCCGGGGGGGGAAGTCGAATCCCCATGCCTTGCGGCGGCGGTGTTTGAGACTGATATTATCAAATAATAACAACAATCTACAGCAGGCCAACGTAGACGCAATGAGCATTACCGGGGTGTGACTCGTTTTCGGCAATTGTGGATAACTGCTGCTTTCTGGCCGGCAGTGTCCCGTCGGTGTCCCATGAAAAAAAGTGACATACCCAAAAGTTACTGCTTCGCCTGTGTAGTGCCGCCGTCCCGCCAGCGCCGACTATTTGATCGTCGCTCGAATAGTGAATGCTGCTGTCTGGCCTACAGTCGGACCCATGGAAAATACACACACCCCAAAGACAAGCGCCGTTGCTGACACTGAGCAACGCCTACCACCAGAGCATCCACGCTCGCCTGAGAACATCCTACGGCGCAAAACGCTGAAGATCGCTGAGCGTGACGAGAAGGGGAAACTGCTCCCCGGCTCAGTGTTGCCGAACGCTGGAAGGATTCCGGGAACGACAATTACCACGCTTGCCCGCACCTACACCGACCGCGCGATAGCCCTGCTGGGCGCGTGCATGGATGACGAGAAGGCGCCCATGCCGAGCCGACTGATCGCGGCGCAAGCGTTGATTGATCGCGGCTGGGGCAAGGCGCCGATCCAAATTGATCTGAACGTGCGAGCGAAGTTTGACGACTTCCTGCGCGACGTTGGCGCGGCAGCGGTGTACGAGCATGAGCATCCTGACGGCGAGGCGGCGCTGGGGGATGCGGGGGAGTGAATCCGTCGCCGGGTGACCCCCGCCCCCCATGCCATCATGGATCACATCGGTCCATGCACTGAGTAGGCCCACTGACCCTAATTCAATTTTTTTAAAATTTGGCGAGAGGGGCGAGGATTACTTCCGGGTAAAAGGAAGTGCATGCCGTCATCTGGACGAACAAAAGGCGGTGCCAAAATTAGGGCCGCCACAACCTCGATTTATTTTCAGCAACGTCCGAAGAGAACTGATGCAGGTCTAGCCGGTTGATCCGAGCGTCCAGCAGCGCTAGTCGAACCGCCTCGCTTTGCGCTGGGTGATTCCAGTCGATCCAATTTCGATGGGTATGGTAATCACTGGCTTGCATATCGAGCAATAAATTGAAGGCTTCGATGGCGCGAGGTATATCAGATGCGATCTTCGTGAGGAATAGTTCGGTGTAGTACTGAGCAAGTCCTTCAAGAATAGCTCGATCAGTTGCGATGAACTTATCCTTATCCCAATGCGTT
>JANMTA010000001.1:0-1981 GCA_031389965.1 Betaproteobacteria bacterium | reverse complement strand
CAACTCCTGCCGCACAAAAACGAAGAGAACCACGGGAGCGCCGAAGAACTCCCAGTTGCGGCGCATTTGGCGGTGGCGTGCGGCGCTATCTTCGCGCGCAATGCCGAGAGTGGCATACAGCCCGAAGCCGGTCGCGCGGCGACGCGGCGTGAGTTCCTTCGGATATTCGAAACGCGTATCGAAGTCGCCGTCGGGCAGGGCCTTGCTGCGCGTCAGAAACGCCGCGAGCTTGCCCAGCGCACCGCTGTTCTGCACCTCGCTTGCGGCGTCAAAGCGCGCCAGCAGCAGCTCCTTGAGCCGGTCCTTCAAGCCGCCGCTGGCGATGGCAATCTGGTAGGGCTGGGTGTTCGACCAGCTCGGCGCCCAGCGCGCGTCGTCGAGGATGGCGTCGATCAGTTCCGCAGGCACTTCCCGGTCGGCAAAGTCGCGGATGCTGCGCCGGGTGCGCAACAGGCGGGCCAGCGTTTCGCTATCCGTGCGATCGGCCATCGCCAAATCTACGGCGCCATGGTCGGCAGGATCCAGCCGTCGCGCAGCTCGATGGAATGCGAGCGCAGCAGCTCGCCCAGCAGCCACGAGGCGAAATCCTCGTCGGAGAACTTGAGGATGCTCTGGTTGACGCTGTCGAAGAATGGCACGCTCTTCAGGTAGGCCGGCAACTCGTCCTCGCGCAGGCGCTGCAGGTCGAGCAAGTTGAAAGTGAAGCAGGCGCGCACGGCGTTGCGCCCGACGCGCGAGGAATCGGCCTCGAAGGATTCGAGACGGCGCAGGGCGCGCGCCATGGCGGCGTCGAAATCGTCGAATGCGGCGCCGTGCCCCGGGATGACGATATCGACACCGAGCCGGCCGATCATTTCCAGCGTGCTGCGCGTGGCCGGCAGCGCGTCCTTGCGGCCCATGACTTCGCCGAAAATGATGCCGAAACCGTCCTGCCACAACGCATCGCCCGAAATCAGGATGCGCTCCTCGGCGCAGTAATAGACCAGCGCTTCCATGTCGTGGCCGGGGGCCGGCAGCGCCTGCCAGCTCATGCCGCCCATCTCGAATTCGCTGTTGGCCTCGATCACCGCATCATGGGCGAAGCGCTCGCCGCGCTGCTTCGCGGCGTCGAGCAGCATGGCGTCGGTATCCCACTCGGCGACCATGCGCTCGATGCCGGCGGGAATCACGATCTTGCAGCCGAAGGCGGCCTGCAGTGCCGCGTTGCCGCCGATGTGGTCGGAATGCGAATGGGTGTTGATCAGGCGTCCCAGCGTCGGAACCCCGCGCCGTGCCACCAGCGCCGACTTTACGAGCGCGACCGTTTGCGGCGCATGGCCGACATAGCCGGCATCGACCAGCGTTGCCAACTCGCCCTCGAAGAACAGGATGTTGTTCGACGACAGCCAGCCGCGCTCGATGACCTGGATGGCGTCAGGCAGCTTCATCAGTCGAAACTTTGCAGACCAGGCCGGCCTCGGCATCGAGCCGGCCGCGCCGCTGCGCCACCGCAGCCAGGATCAGTTCCTTGTCATCATCGCCGATGTTGGCCCAGCGGGCGATTTCGTCAATGGTGCGAAAGCAGCCGGCGCAAAGATCCGCTTCCATTTTGCAGACGTTAATGCAGGGAGAATTCACCACGGGGCCGTCGCTTCCCTTGCGCCGCGCTGCCCGATGATCAGGCGCCGGCGGCAACCTGCATGGCGCGCCGGGCGAGGATGGCCCGCGCCACGCGCGAAGCCGGTTCGCGCTTGAGTTGTTTGCAAATCCAGACGCCGGTATCGACCAACGCATCGAGGTCGATGCCGGTATCGATGCCCAGCCCCTGCAGCAGCCAGACCACATCCTCGGTCGCGACATTGCCGGAGGCGCCCGCGGCGTAGGGGCAGCCGCCGAGCCCGGCCACCGAGCTGTCGAAAATGCCGATACCCATTTGCAGCGAGGCGTAGATGTTGGCCGTGGCCATGCCGAAGGTGTCGTGATAGTGGCCGGCGATCTTCTT
>JANMTA010000093.1:0-1889 GCA_031389965.1 Betaproteobacteria bacterium | reverse complement strand
GGCGGCTGCCCTTGAGGATGGGTTCGTAATAGCCGGTGATCAATCCGTTGCGCGAGCCGTCCGGATTGACCAGGGCCCAGGGCTGGAATTGCGCCTCGAACCAGGCGCGTAAGGCGGCGGTGGATTTGTCGGTGAGTTCCCGCGCCGAGCCGCAGACCGGCTTCCAGTGCGCCTGCCTTTCCAGGCTGCGGCAACTGGCGACCAAGGCGGTGAAGGTGGCGCCGGGATCGTCCTCGTTCCAGCCCGGCAGGTCGCTCCATTCGGCGGACTGCAAGGGCTTTTCGGCGGGCTTGGGCGGTTCCACGAGCGGGCACAGCGGGCAGGCCGGACAGCTTTCCGGCAGCGGGCAGGCTTCGGCGCGCGGCTCGGGTTTGACCGGGCTTTGCGAACAGCCGGCGAGGGCCAGCAGGGCGATCAGGACAGGGAAGAGTCGAAACATGAATCTGCTAAAGTGGAATGCCTTCAATAGCCCGCAAGCTTAACCGATGTCCGATCCCGCCCGCGCGTTTGCTCCCCTGATCGACCGCCTCGATGCACTGTTCGATCGCCTCGAAGCCGTCCTGCCGCTGCCCCTGCCGCCGACCGACTGGTCGGCTACGGCATTTCGCTGGCGCACTCGCGGCGGGCGCGGCTGGCTGGAGGCGATCAAACAGCCGCACCGCATCCGCTTCGAGGACCTGCAGGGCGTCGACGACCAGAAGCAGCGCATCGCGCAGAACACCAAGCAGTTCGTCGCCGGGCGCAGCGCCAACAACGTGCTCTTGACCGGCGCGCGCGGCACCGGCAAGAGCTCGCTGGTCAAGGCCGTGCTGAACCGGTTTGCGGCGAAAGGCCTGCGCCTGATCGAAGTGGACAAGGACGAGCTGGTGCACCTGCCGGAGATCGTGGACCTGATCGCCGGGCGCCGCGAGCGCTTCATCATTTTCTGCGACGACCTCTCCTTCGAGTCGGGCGAGCCCGGCTACAAGGCGATGAAAAGCATCCTCGACGGCTCGATCACCGGCATGCCGGACAACCTGCTGGTGTATGCGACCTCCAACCGCCGGCACCTGATGCCGGAGAAAATGTCGGAAAACCTCGAAACCAAATACAACGCCGATGGCGACATTCACCCCGGCGAGACGACCGAGGAAAAGGTGTCCCTGTCGGAGCGCTTCGGTTTGTGGCTTTCCTTCTATCCCTTCGGTCAGGATCATTACCTGGAGATCTGCGCCCATTGGCTGGCCGAGTTTGGCGTCTCGCCGCAACAGATCGTCGCCGCGCGTGGCGAAGCCTTGCAATGGGCCCTGATGCGCGGCTCGCGCAGCGGTCGCGTGGCCTGGCAGTTCGCCCGCGACTATGCGGGTCGGCACGCCCGAAAGCCGGTCGCTGCCAAACCTCCTCCCGCGACGACTTGAAGATCACCCAGGTCGCCGCGGCAGTGATCGAGCGGCCAAGCGCGGACGGGGCCAGGGAGTTCCTGCTCGGCCAGCGCGCCCCCGGCAGTTTTTACGCCGGATTCTGGGAATTCCCGGGCGGCAAGGTCGAGCCGGGCGAAACGCCGCATGAAGCGTTGGCGCGGGAACTGCACGAGGAGTTGGGTATCGAGGTGCTGCGCGCCGATCCCTGGCTGCGTCGCCAGCATCTATACGAACACGCCCATGTGCAGCTCAACTTTTTTCGCGTGCGCGAGTGGCGCGGCGAACTGCACGACCATGTGCATAGCGACCTGTCCTGGCAGCGGGACGAGGCACAGACGGTTGCGCCGATGCTCCCGGCGAATGCGCCGGTGCTGGCCGCGCTGGCGTTGCCGGATTTTTACGCCATCACCCATGCGGCCGCGATCGGCATTGACGCCCAGTTGCTGGCCCTGGCGCAAGCGCTGGAGGGCGGCCTGAAACTGGTGCAAC
>JANMTA010000547.1:0-9655 GCA_031389965.1 Betaproteobacteria bacterium | reverse complement strand
CCCGGTCACGGCCAAAACTCCGGCCCTGCCTCGCCGGGCACGTTCAGCCCCGGCTGCGGAGCCTGATGCGGATAGCCCGGTTCGCGTGACCAAGGTGCCCTTGAAGGTCAACCCCGCCCTGCTGCGCGGCTTCGATGCTTTCAACCGCGGTGACCTGGAGTTGGCCCAGATCGAATACGAACGCGCCCAGAAGTCAGATCCGCGCAACACCGATGCCATGCATGGACTGGCGGCGATCGCCGTGCGTCAGGGCCGCCACGACCAGGCGGATTTGCTGTACCGGCGCATCGCCGAGGCCGACCCGCAGGATACGGTAGCCGTGTCGACCCTCGTCAACAATCGCTCGCAGATCGATCCCGGCGCGGCCGAAAGCCGCTTGAAATCGCTTTCGGCTGCTCAGCCCGACCTCGCCGCGCCCCAGTTCGCACTCGGCAATCTCTATGCACGTCAGGCCCGCTGGAACGAGGCGCAACAGGCCTACTTCCGCGCCTACAACGCCGAGCAGGACAATCCAGACATTCTCTACAATCTGGCCATCAGCCTCGAGCATTTGCGCCAGAACAAGCTTGCCGCGCAATATTACAGCCTGGCTATCGCCGCCGCGCAGAGCCGGCCCGCCGGCTTCGACCCGGCTCGGGCAACGGCGCGCCTGCTGGCCCTGCAACGCTGAGGAACGCTTGCGAAATAGCTTCCCGAATTGACCGCAGCCCCCGTTCGGCCTGGGCCTGTCGAAGGCCAGTTTTGTCGCAACATTTGTGGTTCGCCAAGCTCACCACGAACGGGGAAGTTTTTTCGCAGGCGCTCCCCAGCAGGTTTTAGTTTCGGCCTAACGTCGATAATGCCAACGTCGGCATCCACTGAAACTCGGTTTTCCGTGCCATGGGGCTTGCCCTCGCAGGTAGATGCGGGATAATGATGCTCGTATGAATTCGCCACCCAGCCGCCGGCCCATTGGTCAGATCCTCATCACGCAAGGGGTGATCAGCGAGGATCAACTGCGCATTGCACTGCTGGAGCAGATGAAATCCAACCAGCCGGTAGGCAAGCTGCTGGTTGCCCTCGGATTCGTCTCCGAAGCCACACTGCGCGACGCACTGGGCGAATCGCTCGGCCACAAGCCCGTCGATCTGTCCAATTCGATCATTGATGCGGATGCCTTGCGCATGGTGCCGCGCGAGCTGGCCAAGCGGCATTTGTTTTTGGCGCTCAGTTACTCGGCACGCGAACAGCGGCTCACCATCGCCATCGCCGATCCGAACGACATCGTCGCCCTGGACAAGTTGCGGACGCTGATTCACCCGGATCTGCTGATCGAAACCCTGATTGCCGGCGAGTCGGAAATCGACCGCGCCATCGATCAGTATTACGGTCATGAGCTCTCGATTGACGGCATCCTGCATGAAATCGAAACCGGCGAGATCGACTACCGCAGCCTGTCCGCGTCGCTCGATGAGTACAGCCAACCGGTGGTGCGCCTGGTCGATGCACTGCTCACCGATGCCGTCAAGCATGACGCCTCGGACGTCCACTTCGAGCCGGAAGCCAACTTCCTGCGCATCCGCTATCGCATCGACGGCATCCTGCGGCAAATCCGCGCCCTGCACAAAAACTACTGGGCGGCCATGGCGGTGCGGATCAAGGTGGTCAGCGGCATGAACATCGCCGAAACCCGCGCCCCGCAGGACGGCCGCATCTCGATCAACATCAGCGGCCGCCCCGTCGATTTCCGGGTAGCCTCGCAACCGACCATCCACGGCGAAAATATCGTCCTGCGCATCCTTGACCGGCAAAAAGGCATAGTGCCGCTCGACCGTCTGGGTCTTGACGACCACCAGATGGTACTGATGAAGCTGATGGTGGCGCGCCCGGAGGGCATCATCCTGGTGACCGGCCCCACCGGCAGCGGCAAGACCACCACGCTTTACTCGGTGCTCAACCACATTAATGAAGAGGGCGTGAACATCATGACCCTCGAAGATCCGGTCGAGTATCCGATGGCCATGATCCGCCAGACTTCGGTGGCGGAATCGGCCAAGCTGGATTTCGCCAACGGCATCCGCTCCATGATGCGCCAGGATCCGGACATCATCCTGGTCGGCGAGATCCGCGATGCCGATACGGCCGAGATGGCCTTTCGTGCCGCCATGACCGGCCACCAGGTGTATTCGACGCTGCACACCAACTCGGCGCTGGGCGCGATCCCGCGCCTGCTCGACATCGGTGTGTTGCCCGACATCCTGGCCGGCAACATCATCGGCATCATCGCCCAGCGCCTGCTGCGCCGCCTGTGCACCCATTGCCGCAAACCCTATCCCGCCGAAGCGCACGAATGCAAGCTGATGGGTGTCGTCAGCGGCCAGCCGGCGCCCATTCTTTACCGTTCTGCCGGCTGCGACCATTGCGAATACCAGGGCTATCGCGGCCGCATCGCAATCATGGAAATGCTGCGTCTCGATCACGATCTCGATGATCTCATCGCGCGCCGTGCCACCCAGCGCGACATTCGCCACCTTGCACACGAAAAAGGCTTCCGCCCCCTGGCGGAAGATGGCCTGCGCCGTGTGCTCGACGGCTCCACCTCTATCGAAGAAGTCGGTCGCGTCATCGACCTGACGGAGCGGATGTAAGCGCTCCGCGGCACGGCATCCCCACGCACCCAAGCTCGCACAAACTTCAACCATGGCCCTCTATGCCTACAAGGCGATGAACCCTTCCGGCAGAACGGTGGTGGGGCGCCTTGACGCCATCAACCTGATTGATCTCGAAATGCGCCTGAAGCGCATGGACCTCGACTTCATCAAAGGCGATACGGTGAAGCAGGGCGGCCTGATGACCCGCGGCAAAATCAGCCGGCCCGAACTGATCAATTTCTGCTTCCATCTGGAGCAACTCTCGCGCGCGGGCGTGTCCCTGATCGAAAGCCTTACCGACTTGCGCGACAGCCTCGAAAACCCGCGCTTTCGCGAAGTCATCGCCAGCATGATCGAAAGCATCGAAGGCGGCAAGACACTCTCGCAGGCGCTTGCCGAACACCCGCAGACCTTCGACGGGGTAATGGTCAGCTTGATCCGCGCCGGCGAAGAAACCGGTGCCTTGCCGCAAGTGCTCAACAACCTGCTCGAATCGCTCAAGTGGCAGGACGAACTCGCGGCCCACACCAAGAAACTCGTCATGTATCCGGCCTTCCTCGGCACGGTGGTGGTCGCCATCACCCTGTTCATGATGATCTATCTCGTACCCAAGATGGCCGGCTTCATCCGCAACATGGGGCAGGAACTGCCGATGCAGACCAAGATACTGATCGCCACCTCCGAGTTTTTCGTCGGCTACTGGTATGTCGTGCTCGGCCTGCCGCTGATCCTCGCCGCCACCGCTGCCTTTCTGGTCAGCACCAATCAGGCAGCGCGCTACCGGTTTGACGATGTCAAACTGCGTCTGCCCTATATTGGCGAAATCCTGCGCAAGATCATCCTGTCGCGCTTCGCTTCGGTATTTGCCATGATGTATTCTTCAGGTATTACCATTCTCGACTCGATCAAGGCAACCGAAGATGTGGTCGGCAACCTCGTCATCAAGGAAGGCCTGGAAAAAGTCGGCGCCCTGATTGCCGAAGGCCAGAACGTGACAGTAGCCTTCCAGACTGCAGGCATGTTCCCGCCGCTGGTGCTGCGCATGCTGCGCGTGGGCGAGAACACCGGACAACTGGATACGGCATTGACCAATGTCAGCTACTTTTACAATCGCGACGTACGTGAGTCCATCGAGAGAGTGCAAGCCATGATCGAACCGATCATGACCGTGATCATCGGCGTGATTCTCGGCTGGATCATGATGGCCGTGCTGGGACCGATCTACGACATCATCACCAAAATGAAAACCTGATGGCCGCCAAGCGCATTCTCCTTCTCGATGGTCCCCTGCTCACGGCGCGTTACTGGAGCGCCGGCCACATCAAGGTCGAGGGTGAATTCAGCCCTGAACCGGTCGGTCTCGAGGCGCTCGCAGCCTACCTGAAAAAGCATCGCGCCAGCGTTTTTTACCTGCTGGCGGACGTCGCCGAGGAGGGTTTTCAACTCGAGGACCTGCCCTATGTCCAGGGCGGAGACCGCGACGCCCTGCTGCAGCGACGACTCAGTCAGTATTACTACAACACGCCATTGTCGGCAGCCATATCGCTGGGCCGCGCACCGTCCGGCCGCCGCGATGAAAAGATATTGTTCGCCGCACTCACCCGTATCGAGACCTTTACGCTCTGGCTGGATACGCTGCGCGAAGCGGAAGCCAACCTGGCCGGGGTTTATTCGGTCCCCCTGGTGCTTGCCGGCTGTGGCAGCCAACTGCTGGGTGACGACGGGCCGGTTCTATTCGTCTCCCTGAGCCACGCCGGGGTCCGACAAAGCTTCTTCGACCAGGGCAAGCTGCATTTCTCGCGGTTGTCGCCACTCGCCACCAAGAGCCTGGAGGAAGTCGCCCGCACCAGCGCCAACGACTCGGCCAAGATATATCAGTATCTCCTTGCCCAACGTCAGATTCCGCGCGGAGCCGCCCTGCGCACCATGGTCATGGCGCACGCGGGGCAGATACCGACGCTGGAGGAATTCTGCCGCAGCAGCAGCGAACTCCAATTCGAATTCATCGACCTCGCTGCCACCGCCCGCCAGCAGGGACTCAAGGACGTCCCCGCCGACAGCAACGCCGACAACCTGTTCATCCACTGCCTGGCGACCAGGACACCTGCGCAACAGTTCGCCCCTGCCAGCGATACACGCATGCACAAGCTCTGGCGAATCCGTTTTGCGCTCACCAGCACCGCATGGCTGATACTTGCGGGCTGCCTGCTGTTTGCCGGCAAGACCGGCCTCGACCTGTACGAACTTCGCGAATCGGTCGAGGCCACCAAAGCTGCCACCGCTACCGACACCCGGCGCTACAACTCCATTCTTGATTCGCTGCCCAAGGTTGGCATCAGCCCTGACAACCTGCGCGCGCTGCTTGGACGTTTCGATGTTCTGCAGAAACGCGCTCCGGCAATGGAACCGCTACTGAAGCACCTGAGTCTTGCGCTGAACGACAGCCCCAGAATCGAACTTGCCAGCCTCACCTGGAAACTTGTCGATAGCCCCGATACCGGCGAAAAGGCCCCGGGGGACGCCCGGGGAGCGCCCGGTGCGACGCCGGTCGTGGCCGCTGCCGGAGGAGTCTGGGCAGTGATCGAAATCAATGCGCGGCTTCCGCTGGGCATGGTCAGTGACCAGCGCGCCCAGATCGAATTGATTGAAAGCTTCGCCGCCGGATTGCGCGACCCCCGGACCGACGTCCGGATACTCAGTCGCCCCTTCGATATCGAGTCGGACAAATCGCTCAGGAGCGCCAGCGACAACGGCGAGGAGCAGCTTGCCGATGCACCTAAGTTCACCTTGCGCATTGCGCGCCAGATGTGAGAGATGAAGTGAGACGCACATGACGCTGGACACCAAAGACCTTAAACGCCTGCAATGGGCGATTGCCTTCCTGATCGTTATGAGTCTGGTTGGCGGCGGCGCTGTCTGGACTACCGAAGAAATGAAAAAGAACAGCAGCAAGGCGTTCCAGGAAGCCACAGTCGCACGCAAGGACATTCAGGCCAAACTGGCGCGGGCCCGCGAAGAGCAACAGGAGCTGACCGAAAAGCTGAATCGCTTCCAGATGCTCAAGACCCGCGGCTATATCGGTCCGGAACGACGCCTGGACTGGGTTGAAGCCATTGCCCGGATCAAAGCTGCGCATCGCATTTTCAAACTGGATTACGAATTCACGCCGCAAAGGCACGTCGATGCCGGCATCCTCCCGGGCGGCGCAACGGCTGGCGGCTTCGAGATCATGTCGAGCCAGATGCGGCTGCAAATCCATTTGCTGCATGAAGGCGAACTGCTGGCGTTTATCTCGGATCTTCGCGCAGACCTGCGCAACACCTTGCAGGCGCTGGTTCTGGTCCGCTCCTGCGCGATCGAACGCCTGGCACCCGGTAGTACCGATCGAGGCAGCAAGGCGCAGCTGAAAGCCGAGTGCACGCTCGAATGGATTACCCTGAAGGAGGGCAAATGAGGCTGCCAACCCGCCTGATGCCGGTGCTGCTCGGCCTGGCCATGATCGCGCCGGCCTGCGCCGCCGACGTCCCCGAACTCGGCCGCCTCTTCTTTACACCCGAACGGCGCGCGGCGCTGGAGCGCCAGCGCACCTTAAACATCCAGGAAGCGCAAACCCTGCAGGGCAGCAGCATGAGCCTGGACGGCGTCGTCTATCGATCGGGCGGCAAGTCGACGGTATGGATCAACCGTCAGCCACAAACCGAGAACGAATCGGCGCGCACCGGCGTCAGCGCCGTCGTGTCGCCCGGCACACCCGGCAGCGCCCGGCTTGCTCCAGGGGAAGAAACGCCGACGCAGCTCAAGGTCGGCGAAACCATCAATCGGGCCACCGGCGAGCGCAATACCCGGCTGGGTGGCGGTGGTGTAGTGGTGGCGCCAGCCGCTCCCGCGGTCAGGCGCTGACGGGAAAACATGATGAATCGGCGACGACAGTCGCTGGCGCGGAAGCAGCGCGGCTTCGTTCTCATCGCACTGGTGGCCGTCCTGGTGATGGGCGGTCTGTATTTCTTCATCAGCAATCTTTCGCCGGAGATGATCGAGGCACGACGTCAGGAAAAGACCGCGGCTGCCCTGGTGCAGGCGAGGGAGGCGCTAATCGGCTATGCGCTGCAGTACCGCGAGCAACAAAAAGCCACCGGCGATCCTGATGCAATGTATGGTCATCTGCCTTTGCCTGACTTCGGGGAAAGCGTCAACCTCAACGGAAATCTCACCAGCCAGCCGTGCACCAGCGAAGGCTGCGCGAAGATCAACCCGTCCGGCGTAAGCGGAAGCACCGTGATCGTCGGGCGCTTCCCCTGGAAAACTCTGGGTACCGAGCCGCTGCGCGACGGCCACGCCGAATGCCTGTGGTACGCCATCTCAGCCACACATCGCGCGGTAAGTTCGACGGCGACCACGATGAACTGGGACACGCTGGCAGTTCCGGACGTTGTCATCGGCAGCGGGCTTGCCACCCTCGCCGCAGTGAATGCACACGAGCGGCCGCTCGCGGTGATCTTCTCGGCGGGGCCTGCTTTCGACAATGGGCGCACGGCATCCATCGATGCCCCGAAATGTGGGGGCAACTACGACGTTGCACATTATGTTGATGCCGCACTGAACAATGCACAGCGATCCCTGGCGGTAACCAGCGAACTGCTGTTTAGCACCCTGCGCCGATCAAGCTATTTCCGCACCGATATCAACGCCATGCTCGACCGCATGAGCACGTGCCTGGGTGCCCAGGTCGCTGCCGGCACAGTCATCACACCCGATATATCCGGCTTCACGCAGCCCACCGATAAAGCCGTCGGCCGCATCCTGAGCAACAGCTGCTACGACAACACACAGAACCCGCTTGGCTACTTCAGCCACTACAGAGACCAGGTTTTTGTCGCTGCGTGTCCAACCCTGGCAAACTGCCTCACGGTAACCGACACGAAAAACACGAGCGATGTTTCCGATGACACGTTGCAGGCTTGTACCGCCGTTGTCATCTTTTCCGGTCAGCGGGGCAGCGGTCAGTCGCGCAGCACCACGCCCGAGCGCAATGCGCCGCTCAACTACCTGGAAGGCTCAAATCTCGGCAGCTTCACTACCACCGGTCAGCTTGGCTTCGCCGGACCCACGGTGTTTTCGCAGGTATCCGCGGCACAGGCCGCCAGTCAGGACATCGTGCGTTGCGTGCCTGCGGGTGGCGGCGCGAGTTTCACGAAGGTGATATCGCCCAACCTCACGGAAGCGCAGCAACTGGTCTCCTACGACACGGCGACCGGCACCCTGACGCTGGGCAAGGAAGGCGTCAACAATAGCGCCGGCGCCAGCAACCTATTTGGCTGCGCCTGGATTGCCGACGAAAAAACCCTTGGTAGCGGATTTCGCAGCTACTTCCAGTTTTCCTTCGCGACGATCGGCAGCAGCGTCGGCAACACCGGGTTCGTCTTCGCTGCGATCGATAGCGAAAGCAATCCCAATCTGCCGTGCGGCATGGCTGGTAGCCATTTGGGATATTCCGGCGACAACGGTTCTACTCCTAAAGTGAAATTTCCCAAGATCGGCATCGAGTTCGATCAATCCAAGAATTCCAGCTTTCCAACCGCCAGCAGCGGGCAGAGTTCAACCAACGCCGGGCGTAACGATCCCTGTTATACCTGCGGTAGCGGTACCGCCGACACCCATGCGGCGATCATCTACTGGGGCCACGACAGCGCCAACGCCACGGATTCCGTGATACTCGCCGACAACGACGACAATGTTCACGGCTTTCCCACGACGGCCAGCCTGGCTTCGACCCGGCGCCCACCGAAAAATCCGGCCGCCTCGCCAGGTATCGACAACATAAACCTGCGCACCGGCGGCAAGTTGTTCCATGTGCGCGTTGAAGTTACACCTACCCGTACCTTAGATTCCGCAGCTGCCGAAAACAGCAAGACCAACATGCATACAAAGGTATGGATACTTGCCGACAGCGCCACGGTCGCCAACCAGATCATCGCCATGAAGGACACCACCCGCTCCATGAGCGTGCTCTACCCTGGCTTCGCAGAGACCCTGAGCGACACGGGGGTCGTCTTCGATGCCGCGGAATCGGCCTGCAGTTCCGGCGTCTGCCCGACCAACCAGACCTGCGGCTCGGACAATGTCTGCTATCGGCAGGGCCTGCGCAAGGCGCGACTCGGTTTCACCGGGTCGCAACGTACCCAAGATCAGCAAGTTACAATCACCGACATGTTCACCACGTGGCTGCCATGAAAATCGCCGTCCCGCGGGCGCCGACTCTTGCGGCCTGCGGCTTCACCCTGATCGAACTCGCGATCGTGCTGTTCATCGTTGCCCTGATGCTGGGGGGCATGCTGCTACCGCTCTCGGGACAGCAGGATATTCGCAACCATGGCGATACGCAGAAGATCCTGACGGAAGCGCGCGAGGCCCTGCTCGGCTTCGCCATGGCCAATGACCGGCTGCCCTGTCCGGCAACCGCCCCCAACGGCACGGAAAGTCCGGCGGGTGGCAGCACCGCACTCATACCCTGCACCGACCCGCATGGCGGATTCCTGCCGGCGGCCACCCTGGGTCTGGCACCTGTCGATGCACAGGGCTATCGTCTCGACGGCTGGGGTGGGGAAGCCATCCATCGGGTGCGTTATGCCATAAGCACGGCAAGCAGCAACGCCTTCACCACCCAGAACGGGATGAAAACCACCGGGATGACGGTTCTGGCGCCCAACCTGCAGATATGCAGCACCGGCGTCGGCATGGCCAATGCGGGGAACCCCGCGACTGCGGCATGTGCGGCCAATACAGCACTCGCCACCGATGCCGTTGCGGTGGTCTACTCGCTTGGCAAGAACGCCGCAACGGGCGGCAACGGTGTGGACGAGAACCACAACCCCAATCCCCAATCCACCCTTGCTGCCGACCGCGCCTTCGTCAATGCAGAGCAAGGCGCCGCCTTCGACGATCAATTGCTCTGGCTATCCAAGAACACGCTCTTCAACCGCATGGTCGCTTCCGGCAGGCTGCCCTGACCTGAGCAAAAAGTCGGC
>JANMTA010000491.1:0-17509 GCA_031389965.1 Betaproteobacteria bacterium | reverse complement strand
GTCGGGCCGACATGCCGGTCGCCGCGCAGTCGCTTCAGCACCGCCGCCTCGTCTTTCAACTCGACATCCAGGGTGTAGATGAACACGATGGCTGCAGGCTTGCGTGCGTCATGGCTACGGCGAAATATCGTGTAGCCGAGAAGCTCGCCGGTGTCTAGTCCAAGTCGCGCGAGGATGGCATTGCGCAGGTCGCTGGCCGAGTGATCGAGGGGCAGCTTGAGTTCGGTGAGTCGCATGGCTTATGCGACGGAACGCTTCGGGTGCGCTTTCACGAATTCGACATAGGCAGCATCGACGGTCAGGCCGGGCGACTCGTCGGGCCACTGGCGCAGCGAGCGGCGGAACTGCCGGTGCTGCTGGTCGATGGCCTCCGGCCAGTTTGTCCTGGGGTGTTTCATGATCGTGTTCCCGGTGTTCAACCGGGCAGCGGAATCGGCATCATGGTGACGATGCCGGTGGCGGCGTAGGTGTCGCAGCGTTCGACGAATTCCCGGGTGCTCCTGGGCATGGCGACGCGGGCGCGCGTGATGTGAAAAATCAGGTCGCGGCCGTTGCAGATCAGTTGCGTGCCGAACGAGGCCACGCGCTGTTCGTGTTCGCTGTCCGGGTTGCCCAGGAGCGGACGAAAATTCGCCAGGCGCTCGCCGGCGGTGACCATTTCGGCCCAGATCTCGAAAATTTCGCGGTCGGTGCGCAGGGTTTCCACCTTTATTCGGGCCACGTGGGCAAAGTCGCGGATGATCGCTTCGATGCCGGGGAACATGGAAGTGGCAAAGGTGCGGATCATGGCTTCGGCGATGGTGTCGATGCCGCGCATGGCCTGTGCCATTTTGACGTAGCGGGTCGCATAGAAGTCGGCGAGCGGAACCGAGAAGGCGCGGAAGGGTTCGCCCCAGAGTTCGTCGATGCCTTCCTCGCCGCTGCGGTGCAGCACCAGGGAGCACAGCGACAGAGATTCCTGCAGGCAGCGGCCGCATTCGCGCATCAGGTCGTTGCTGGAGGAAATCTCGACGCCCGTCGATTGCAGGTCCACCAGCCGGGTGAAGATGTCCGTGGCGCGGTTGAACAGGGCGCCGGCAAACATCGCGCCCTTGACCCGCTTCTTGCCGGGATCGGTTTCGTCGAGATAAGCCTGCTTCGCCTCGGCCAGGCGGTGGCCGGGAATGTTGAGGCCGTGTTCGGTGTGGTTGAACAGGCGCCGCGTCAGCGCCTCGATCAGGCGACGTTTGCCCTGGAGTGTGTCGTCCGGCACCGGGTAGGTCTTGATCCAGTAGCCGTCCGTGTAACTGCGTTCGCGCCCGTCGATGATGCGCAGCGTGCCGTTGGGGATGTCGTGATCCATTTCTGTCTGCATTTACCGAGTGGAACCTTTTTTCGTGGAGTCGGCAAAGCCGACCTCTGGTTTTTGCCGGCCCTGGTTCGCCGGCTAAGCCGGAAGGGGCTCTATCAGTGCCCGGTAGGCGTGCCAGGTGGCATGGCCGACCAGCGGCATGGTGACGATGAGGCCGAGGAAGCCCGTGGCAATGCCGATGGCCGTGAGCAGGACAATCAGGGAGGCCCAGATCAGCATCACCGGCAGGTTGCGCACCAGCGCCAGAAAGCTGGCCAGCATGGCCGTGACGGTATCCTCGTTGTGCTCCAGCAGCATCGGGATGGAAACCACGGAGAAGGCAAACACCAGCACGGCGAAGAAACCTCCCACGGCAAGGTAGGTCAGCAGAAATTCGATATTGTCGAACTTCAATATCTGCGTCATGAAGCTTCCCAGTGTCGGCATGCCGCCCTGGTAGAACAGGGCGAAGATCACCAGCGAGGCGCGCGCCCAGACCAGGTAGATGACGATCAGGATCAGCGAGTAGATGCCGAAGCAGCCGAGGTTGCGTTTCCAGACGGCCAGCGTCGCGATCAGGCTCAGCGGCTCGCCGGTTTCGCGACGGCGCGAGAGTTCGTAGAGGCCCAGCGCCAGAAACGGCCCGAGCAGCATGAATCCGGCGGTGACCGCGGTGACCAGCTGCACGGCATGGCGGAAGGCGAGGAAGAGCATCAGCCCGGCGCCGGCAAAGCACAGGCCGTAGAACAGGCTGGCGAAGCCGCTGGCCTTGAGATCGTCCGCCCCGCGCCGCAGCCAGTCGAACGGCGCCGACAGCGGCAGCCCGGTGCGGATCACCGGAAACTGATGAGGCTGCTTCCTGGCGGTTTCCAAGGCAGTCAAAGCTTGTGAAGAAATCGTAGCGAGCGGGCCGCAGCGGGGTGCGGCCGGAGCGCAGCTACCGGAATGTACGTTTTTGTACATGAGGATAGCGAGCACCGCCCAAACCCCGATCCGGTACGCGCAGTAGATTTATTCATAAGCTGGCGATGAAGCTGCGCAAGGCGTCCAGCACCGCGTCGGGCTGTTCGGCCATCAGCGCATGGCCGGCGCCGTCGAGGCTGACGCTCCTGACGTCCTTGATCACGCCGGCCAGTTTCGCCGCCGCCTTGGGGTGGGTCATCATGTCCTTGCTGCCGCTGATGATCAGGGCCGAGCAGGCCAGGGCTGCCGCGGCATCCATGCCATGGGTATAGGCATTGCAGGCGGCCAGATCGTTGTGCAGCACGCCTGGCTGCTGACGCTCCATGAGGCGGCGCGAGGCGCCCAGCAGCCACATTCCGGGCACGGTATTGCCGCCGATGGTACCGCGCGGCGAATGCGACCAGGTATTGATCATGGCGATGGCCTTGGGCTCCTTGTCTTTCGCCGCGCCCAGCAGGGCATCGGAGACCGGCATCGGCACGGCGGTGCCGACCAGCGCGATGCGGCCGATGCGCGCCGGATGGCGCGATGCGCATTCGAGGGCGGTGAGCGAACCCATGCTGTGGCCGACCAGCGTGACGTTTTTCGCCGTGTCGCCAGCACCGACTTTTTCCAGCAGCAACTCGACCCAGTCAGCCAGGTCTTCGATCGACGGCAGAGGTTTGCCCGCGCTGCGGCCATGGCCGGGCAGATCGACGGCAAGAACGGCAAAACCGTGATGGGCGAACCAGCGGCTTTGCAGGCCCCAGACACTGTGGTCGTTCTGCGCACCGTGGATGAACACGACGCAGGGCAGGGCGGCATCGAAGGGCTTGCCGCCGGTGTAGGCGTAGGCCTTGTGGCCGTTGATATCGAGATCCATGGTCAAGCTTTCGCGGCGGCGGCGAGTCCGCGATTCAAGTCTTCGAGCAGGTCGCCGGCATCTTCGAGGCCGATCGACAGACGGATGGTGCCGGGATGGATGCCGGCCGCCACCAGCGCGGCATCGGACATGCGGAAGTGGGTGGTCGATGCCGGATGGATCACCAGCGACTTGGCATCGCCGACGTTGGCCAGGTGCGAGAACACGCGCAGGGCTTCGATGAACTTGCGCCCCCCGGCACGGCCGCTCTTGAGCGTAAAACTGAACACGGAACCGGCGCCGCGCGGCAGCAGCGCCTTCGCCAGCGCATGGTCGGGGTGGTTTTCCAGTTCCGGGTAGCCCACGCCTTCGACCGCTTCATGCTTTACCAGATGTTCAACCGCTTTGCGTGTGTTGGCGATGTGCCGCTCCATGCGCAGCGGCAGGGTCTCGACGCCTTGCAGCAACTGGAAAGCGGTCATCGGGCTCATGCAGGCGCCGAAGTCGCGCAGGCCCTCGCGTCGGGCGCGCAGCAGGAAGGCGGCGACGGTGGATTCCTCGCTGAAATCCATGCCGTGAAAACCCTCGTAGGGCTCGGTCAGGGTCGGGAACTTGCCGCCCGAGGCTTTCCAGTCGAAAGTGCCGCCATCGACCAGCAGGCCGCCGATAGCGACGCCGTGGCCGCCGAGAAACTTGGTCGCGGAATGAAAAATCAGGTCGGCGCCGTGATCGAAGGGCCGCATCAGCCAGGGCGTGGTGAAGGTGCTGTCGACCATCAGCGGCAGGCCGTGTTGATGGGCCAGCGCCGCCACCTCGGGAATGTTCAGCACGTCGAGGCCCGGATTGCCCAGCGTCTCGCCGAACAGCAGGCGGGTTTCCGGGCGGATCGCGGCGCGCCAGGAATCGAGGTCGCGCGGATCGACGAAAGTGGTGGTGATGCCGAAACGCGGCAGGGTGTAGTCGAGCAGATTGTGCGAGCCGCCGTAGAGCGAACGGCTGGCGACAATGTGACCACCGGCGCCCATCAGGGTGGCGATTGCCAGATGCATCGCGGCCTGGCCCGAGGCCGTCGCAATCGCGCCGACGCCGCCTTCGAGTGCGGCGATGCGCTCCTCGAGTACCGCATTGGTCGGATTCGAGATGCGTGAATACACATGGCCGGCGCGTTCCATGTTGAACAGCGCCGCGGCCTGATCGGAATCCTTGAAGACGAAGGAGGTGGTCAGGTAGATCGGTGTCGCCCGCGCGCCGAAGCGCTCGTCGGGCACCTGCCCGGCATGCAGGGCCAGGGTATCGAAGTTGTAGCTCATTGGACTGCCATCCCCCCAACCCCCTTCCCACGGAAGGGGGTGATTGCGGTTCGCCGCTGGCGCGGCTCCGTGTTGTTGGCTGCGCCGCCTTGGGGCGGCTCTGCGGCGACGCTCATGCGTATTCGTCGGGATCGGGATCGAGCATGCGCTCCAGCGCCGAGATACGATCCTTGATCAGCAACTTGCGCTTTTTCAGGCGCCGCAGCATCAACTGGTCATCCGGAGGCGCCAGCGTCAGGCGGTTGATCGCCTCGTCCAGATCGCGATGCTCGATGCGCAGCTCAACCAGGCGGGCCTGCGCGGCCTCCGGCGTATCGCTTGCATCATTGGCGGCCATCGCGCAATTCCAGCCGGATCAACTGGCGATGTATTGTTCCAGTTGCTGGATAAGAAACGCCTGTTGCGAAATGGTTTCCTTGACCAGGTCGCCGATCGAGACCATGCCGATCACACGCTTGTTGGCGTCGAGCACCGGCAGGTGACGGATGTGCTTTTCGGTCATCAGTGCCATCGCTTCATCGGTGTTCTGCTCGGGTCGCGCGTAGAGCACCTTCTCGGTCATGATCTCCCGCACTTTGATCTCCTTCGACGACCTGCCCAGCAGGATCACCTTGCGCGCGTAATCGCGCTCGCTGAAGATGCCGGCGAGTTGCCCGTCGCGCATCGCCAGCACGGCTCCGATGTCGTGCTTGGCCATGAGTTCCAGGGCAGAGAAAACCGAGTCATCGGGTGACACCGAAACCGGTACGCGCGGCTTTTCTTCCAGCAGTTTTTTCAAGGTCTTCATGGGTACTCCTCCTCTGGTGGTCAGGCCGGCATCAGGCCGGCGCTATTCGGTTACTGCCCGCCCGCCGGGGCTTGGCAAATGGTTTTTCGCTATTGTGCAGTAAGACGGGGCTTCGGTGTTCCCGGGCGCTGGGCGGATTACTCCGCCAGACCGTGTTCGAGGCCATAGCGAATCAGTTCGGCCGTGCTCTTCAGCCCCATTTTTTCCAGCAGGCGGGCGCGGTAGGTGCTGACGGTGGCCACGCCGAGGTTGAGCGCTTCGGCAATTTGCGTAAGCGTCTTGCCGGCTGCAATCATCACCAACACCTGATACTCGCGATCGGTAATGCGCTCATGGGGCGACTTGTCGGAGTTATCCGAAATCGCCTCGGCCAGTTGCTGGGCGACCGCCGGACTCAGGTATTTCTTGCCGGAGGCGACCTGGCGGATGGCAGTGACCAGCAGTTCCGGCGCGCTCTGTTTGGTCAGATAGCCGGAAGCACCCGCTTTCAGGGCGCGTACCGCGTATTGCTCCTCCGGATGCATGCTGAGAATCAGCACCGGCAGGCGCGGGAATTCCTTTTTCAATTGTTTCAGGGTATCGATGCCGTTGCGGTTGGGCATCGATACATCCAGCAGGAAAACGTCCCAGGGTTGTTGCCGGGCCAGGTTCAATGCCTCGGCGCCGTCGTCGGCTTAGCCGGTGACGAGCAAGTCCACGGTTTCGGAAAGTATATTTTTGAGGCCCTGCCGCACAATGGCATGGTCATCGGCAATCAGGACGTGGATCTTGTCGGCCATGGTCAAAACACGTTAGCGTTTCAGAGCAGGCTCGCCGCGAAGCGGCGTTACGCCGGAACTAAAACAGGTTGCGTTGCAATTCTTCTTCGCTGGGAGGTTCGATGCCGGCTGTTTCCGGAACCCGCAGCACGATATGCGTGCCACCGTGTTCCGCCGGCCCGATCGAAAATTCGCCGGCCAGACTCAGGACCCGCTCGCGAATTCCGCGCAGGCCAAAGGACTTCGGCTTTTGCATGTCGACCTCGGAGATGCCGCGACCGTTGTCCCTGATCTCGAGCAGGATGTTACCGCGTTCGCGCCGCAAACGCATGACAACCAGCGATGCGTGCGCATGCTTGGCGACATTGGTCAGCGCCTCCTGGGCGATGCGAAACAGTGCCAGCGAAGTGTCCGGTTCCGGTTCGATGGCGTCTTCGTCGCATTGCACCCGGCACGGGATGCCGAAGCGCTGGGTGAAATCCTCCGCCTGGCATTCGATGGCGGCAGGCAGGCCGAATTCCTTGAGGATGCCGGGGCGCAGTTCGCGCGCGACACGGCTCGCGGTGCTCATGGCCTGGTCGAGCAAGGATTCGATGGAATGGGCTTTCTCCCTCAGCCGCGCGGCATCCGCCGGCAGTTTGCCGGCGAGTTGCGCCGCTTCGATCTTGAGGAAAACCAGAATGGAGCCAAGTTCGTCGTGAATGTCGCGCGAGATCCGCTCGCGTTCTTCTTCCTTGACGGCTTCGAGGTGGGTGGAAAGTTCGGCCAGTTGCTGCCGCGAACCGCGCAGTTGCGCTTCGCTTTCCTTGCTTTCGGTAACGTTGCTGGCGATGCCGCGCCACTCGACGACACCGTTGTCGAAGCGATGCGGCGTCGAACGCAGGTTGATCCACTTTTGCCGGGTGCGACCCTTGGTATGGCCTTCCCAATTCAGCAGCGTGCCCTTTTCGGCCGACTCGCGCAGTGCGCTTTCGAGACTCTTGCGTTTGTCAGTCTCCAGTGCGTCAAACAGTTTGTTGGCCGAAGTCAGCAAATGTTGCTGCTTGAAGCCAAAGAGCTTCTGGCAGCCTTCGCTGACGAACAGAAAGCGATATTCCCCCTCCGCATCGCGACGCAGGTGAAACAGCATGCCCGGCAGGTTGGAGGCCAGCGCGTCAAAGCGCGCCTGGCTTTCGTTGAGCATCTCCAGCGCCGCTCGGTGGTCGGCGCGATGGCGTGCCTCGCGTACTTCGCGCTCGACCGCCGGTATCAGGCGTTCCAGCCGGTCGGCGTCGATCACGTCGCGCGCGCCGGCCTTCATCGCCGGCTGCAGCGCAGATTCTTCGCCGGGGCCGGCAACCAGAATCAGCGGCAGGTCGACACCCAGGTCTTCGATCTGCCGCAGCGCGTTCGGCAGCGACAATGCGGCAACTCCGGGCAGATAAAGCACCGCATCCCACGGTTGGTCGGCCAGCGCGGCGCGCAAACCGTCGGCGCTGTCGACACGGTGAAATTGGCCGGCCTTGTCCGCCTCGGCAAAGACCGGCAGCAAACGCCCTGCGGCCTCTTCGGAGGCAGCGATGACCAGCAGATGCAAGGGCTGACGGGGAGGCGAACTGGCGACCATGAGCAACGTCGGATGTGATGGAAGTGGAGTTTATAGCGGATCGGCTCCGTTATAATTCACTTTGTCGCCGGCATAGCTCAGTTGGTAGAGCAACCGCCTTGTAAGCGGTAGGTCGTCAGTTCGATTCCGACTGCCGGCACCAGTATCAAAGCGGCTTCCAGTGATGGGAGCCGCTTTTTTTTGGGCCTGTCGAAGTGACGCAAAAAAAGGACCGGAGGTGAGTCCGGTCCCGATTAAATGGTGGCGGCGTCTACCGAATACAACACGGAAACCCTTGCGCTGCAACGATCTTTCTTTTATATCTTTGCGAGTTACCCTCAGAGTTACCCCTCAAAAATCAATGCTGCCTTAGATTTTCGAACTGCGAAGCAGCCTGCAACTTCGGGGGAATTCCGCACCGCTGAGTCACGGCGCCTGCAACTCATACGATCACGGTCCCACCAGCGTCGACTATTTGATCGTCGCTCAAGTCGTGAATGCTGCTGTCTGGCCTACAGTCGGCCGCATGGACACAACACATAACCCAGAGACAAGCGCTGTTGCTGACGCTGAGCAACACCTACCGCCCGAGCATCCGAACAGCGCCGAAAACATCGCACGTCGCCGAGCGCTCCGCATCGCCGAGCGCGGCCCGGACGGGAAGCTGCTCAAGGGCTCAGTGTTGCCGAACGCTGGAAGGATTCCGGGAACGACGATTACAACGCTTGCCCGCACCTTCACGGACCGCGCGATAGCCCTGCTGGGCGCGTGCATGGATGACGAGAAAGCGCCGATGCCGAGCCGGCTGATCGCCGCACAAGCGCTGCTCGACCGTGGCTGGGGAAAGGCGCCGATTCAGATCGACCTGAACGTGCGCGCGAAGTTCGATGACTTCCTGCGCGACGTTGGCGCGGCAGCGGTGTACGAGCATGAGCATCCTGACGGTAAAGCGATGGACGGCGGGTAAAGCTGTGGCCGGGCTACCCCCCCCCGCCCTGTACCGTGGATCGCATCGGCCCATGCCTTGAGTAGGCCCACTGGCCCCAATTCAAATTTTTGAAAATTTCGCAAAAGGGCGAGGATTACTTCTTGGTAAAGCGGCGACCCATGCGTGAATCGCTGATTCGGTGGCTTTATCGCCTAGCTTGGCCTGCCGCTCTGAACTCAGCGTAGGTTCGATCCCAGTTAACACCGGGGAAAGCCTTCTTCACGCAGTCGAGGAAATCAGGCCGATTCAGAGTCTCAAATGTTACGTCCTTGTATCGATCATCCAATTGCATTTTCTCAATCAGATCTTCGGCGGAGGGAAATTCACGCTGCAAGATGGCATCTAGCCAGTAACGGGCGTCCTCTTCGGTCAGTTCGCCAGATATTTGGCCCCGCAATGCGTCGGGCGGATTGCTGCGCACAATGGGTAGGTAGTAATCGACGATTTGGCCGCGTGATTCATCTAGTTGCTTTTGAAGTTCAGTCGCAACAGTCCGCTGGTGGGCCTTCAACTTATCCTTGAGTCCGGCGAGGCGCGTTTCTAACAGCGGCTTGGCGGCCTTCAGCACTACGCGACCATGTTCTTTTCCCAACGAAGGAGTGAAGTTCTTGCGAATCTCATGCAACTCGTCTTCGATGGCTTTCGATGAGAGCTTACTGCCCTGTTCGATCAAATCAAATGTTGTACGAAGCCGGCCTTCAAGCTCATTGCTGCCGCCGAGCTTTTGAAGCACCGGGGGCATAGCTTGACGATGGCGTTGGATCGCTGCGCCTGTGAGCGTAAGTTCAACATATTGCAGATATGGCTCAAACACTCGCACCTGACGGGCAACGTCGAACTTGATCGGGGGAGCCTCGCGGAGCCGAGTATTCACTGTTGTGAACTGGGCGTCAGTGATTGCCTCCGTACCTACTTCGACGGGCAGGGCGGCGATCCTGCTTCGCTCTTCAGGCGTTGCAGCCTGCGCCAACGCAATAGCTTTCGCAGCGGGAGAGATCCTTGCCAACGCTTCGGCCACTTGCTGCCCAGATAGCCGCATGGCGTTGGGAGCGGCCTCGTCATAAGGCTCCGCTTCAAGGTAGAGCGCCGTCGGGGTAAATATGAAGCCTTGATCATCCACGATGACGAGCGCAGTGCGCAAACCGGGCACGTTGGTTACGATTATGTTTGCGTCGCGCAAGCACTTGATCGCAGCGATGTCACCATACCCCATCCGCATTACACGCTCATTGAAATCCACGCTGACTGTGATCATCTCAGGCCCGATCCGTCGCGCCGTTTCGGCCATAGCCAACGCCGGCTCAATCTGAATACCGGGGCCGGCGTAACAGACTGAATGTCTGGCAGTGCTGATCAGATTTGCAGTTCCAACCGAATCAAGCGTGGAGAAAAGGGTTGTCGTCACTGTGCAATCTCCTCGGCACGCGCCGCCTAAAAGCTGCCTGCTCGAATCATCTGTCGAACGAGCGCATTGAATGACGATGCGGACATGATCGCCTGTTTCTCTATTACTCCCGCCATTACTGCACGGTTAATGCGATCCTTCAGAGCATAAGGAAGTTGTGCGTCAGCAGTCCCAATCGCAAACTTTTCTTTACTCCGATCTTCAAGCTGGAGGTAGTAGGCAGGAAAAAACAATCGCACTTCTTTCCCTGCGTCAGCAGTCGATAGTCCATCCTTTTCAACCAATTTAATCCATAGCGCTAAGCGAGTTGATGTGTCTCCCAGTTCCAATACTTCATAGTCAGCACGGGACAAAGTGTTCCTCCAATGAATATCCTCTGCTCGGACAAGATCGCGGTCATCGGGATGAACATCTGCTGGCATTGATGCCGGTGCGGCTGCTACGGTCGGTGGAGGCCCGTCGGCCATTTGATCCGGAACATTGTCCTTCATGTTCCCCGCCATGCGGTTGCTTGATTTCCGTGGAGCGAACCCTGCACCATGCAGTGAGTTGATCACTACTGCAACTATCAGTGGAAGCCAAGGCACGAACCAGCCTCGCCACAGGCCTACGAATGTATAGGCTAATGACAAAATGGCTACAACAGCCATTTGAAAGTGCGCACGATATACGCTGCTCGCCTCAACCATATGAAGCCTGCGTATAGCGCCGATTACGACGAATTCACCATTGAAGAGAAAAAATACCAAAACTAACAGTAGCCACTTCGCCCACTCGGCGCCATATACGCCAAATGGGTAACAAATAAAAGTGATTAAGCCGAAAGTGAAATAGAGGTGCGACTTCTCGCGAATGGTGTTCAGTGACAATAGTATGGCCTCTTTGTACTCACGCTGCGCCCGCTCTTCTTCTCGTTCACTGTCTAACAAACTTGCCCATATGTTTGCCATGATGTGGGTACTCGGTGGTCGCAGAATTGTTCAGAGTCGATCCAGAATGCGGTGCTTCATTGCCTTGGACATCGGCTCAAATCTCGTCATCGCGGCGACTTCATCATCTGACGCTGAGAAACCGAGCTTCAGCGACATCAAGCCGAAGACACCTATCGGCATTCCGATGAGCCACGCCCACCAACTATTGATACCGACAGTCAGCGTCAGACCTATTCCAAAGCAGACCACTCCGTAAATGATGGGAACGTGGCGGTTAGTCATAGGGAGTCCGGTAAGTGGGTGGGTGTAACGGGGGCATCAGCCTTGATGATCATAGAGCAACGCCGGAACAATTACCCAATATATTGTGAAGACACCGGCTCGACCCAGACGTACCTTGCCCCTCTTGGAGGGGGAGGCCGTTGGAGCCGGAAGTTGCATTCGGGATAGTGCTGAGGAAGCTACGGCAGCGGCAAGCACTGTCGCAGGAGGCGCTTGCCCACAAGGCTGATGTGGAGAGGAACTATGTTTCGCTACTGGAGCTTGGCCGCAATAGCGCCAGCGTGAAGATGATCTTCAAACTTGCTCAGGCGCTCGATGTGTCCGTCGCCGAATTTATGGGGCTGGTTGAGGCCAAGTATCGCGAATAGCTGATTTGCCGGTTGGCGACCAGCGCGACGGTCGGCATAGACGGGGTCAAGGTGCTGCGGCAGGTTGAGGCGGCGCGGACGAAGTAACTGTAGGAGTTCTTTAGCAGACAGTCGCGATAGCACTCGGAAGTGCGATTTTCGGCGTTAATTGGCAATCGGGCGGGGAGGCGGGGAGCCTTTTCGAATGAGTGCCGGATGCAGCATCGGCATGCTTGAAGATTTAGATTCTGGCGCGGTATCAAAGCGCGGACTCGATCTGCGCATCATCCTGAATTAAATCCCGCCAGTTCCGCAAACCCCTTGCACCGGGTCAGCCTGTCCAGCGATGGGCAATATCCACGCCGCGCAACCACCAGCGCACCGATCTGCGGTCTGGCAATACGGCAAACGCTCGCCTGCGACAAGTTCCGACACTCGGTGCAGTAGTGCCGATCATCAGCAAACCCGTCATGCTTCTGCGGTTCCGCCGTTCGCCAGATATTCACCCTGATCGCCGTCCCGCCAGCGCCGACTATCCGCGCTGCGTTTGCGGCGTTGAATCTTTCGGCCGTATCAGGCGTATCTGCCGTGCAGTCATCTGCTGGCATGGGTTTTCTTGATACGGCACTGCCGTTTTGCGCCGTATCAGGCGTTTCAGCATCGAGGTGTGGCGCAAGTTCCGATACGCCTGATACGTCAGGCGTATCACTGCCGTTGCAGTCGGAAGCCTTGCCGTTATGGGCTTGCACGTCTGCAACGGGTGATACGCCACATTTCAGCTTTGCCAGCAACGAATCAAGCGCCATCACTACCGGCTGCCAGCTTGTCAGGGTTGATTGAATACAGCTTTACCCCACGCCCACCGATGCGATGGAACCGTGCCCGCTCGCCGCTCGCTCCGGATTTCGGCAGAGCCCCAAGCTCTTCCAGTACATCCAGTGCTCGCTTGAAGTCAAAGCCCTTCAGCGCGTCCCGGATCGCTTCCGCCGTCAGCAGGTATTCACGGCCATCGGGGCTATCTCTCCACCATCCGGCCCGGTCGCGTATCTGGGATTCTCCGGCTTCCTCAGCGTCCGAGAATCGTCCGTCGCCGTGCCGCTCGATGAATCCTGATAGCTGCTCTGCAATCTGCCGCCGTTCATCGTTACCCTTCCCGCGCTGTCCCCGCCATAGACCGAAGGCCAGCGCCGCCGCATTGATTGCTTCGCCCTCCTGCCAACCGGTCAGGCCGTACTCGGTCGCCAGTTCGCCGGACAGCCCAATCAACGCGAACCGGCCTGCCGCACGTTTATCCTGACCTTCGCCGCCCTCTGCCGAAAACAGGGGAAGTGCCTTGACCGTTTCCAACATGGCGCAAAAGTCGCGAGTGTCGTGGGTCAGCTTTTCGAGAAAGGCTCGTCCGACCAAACCATGATGCTGCGCAGCTACCCGCTTCAGGCTATCGGAGAAGGCCGCTGCTGACGTTGCGCCGTGTAGGCTATCCCAAGCGCCGAATATCCGCGCCGCCGGAACATCCAACAGCCGTACAGATTGCCCCGCCTTTGCCCGGTGTCCGCCCTCGCTCATGGCCGTCCCGATGGTGCGCTCGCCGCTCGAAAGAACGAAGCAGCGCCAGCGCACCACGCCGCGCGCCGAGCCGCTTCGACTTGCACGCTGCTTGCCGCGCCCGTTCCCCAGCGCGTAGATTATTGCGCCTATCTCCTTGGGATCGCACTCGCTGATTTCATCCAGCGCCAGCAGGCAATCATTAAACAGTGCCGCCGCGCCCTCCATACCGTTCGCCGTTGCGCGCCAGCTTCGGCGATAGTTCGGCCCGCCCCAGATCGAACATGATGCCTCGATAGCTGTCGTCTTTCCGGTAGACGAGTCGCCGACGAAATGGATTCCACCGCCTTCGGAATTGCACCGCGCCAGCATCGGCCCCGCGAAGCCTGCCGACAGCGCCAGCAGTAAAAGCGGGTTTCCGCCGGCCAGCGCCGCTATCCCTTCCTGCCAGCCTTGAAGCGTTCCGGCTTTCGTATGCTCTTCGTGTCCGCGCTCACCGCTTTGAAATATCACACCCGCTGCGTCCGGCCCAATTACCTCGTCGGGTAGTACGAACGACTTGCCTGCCCATCCAACCTGCAAAGCGCAGTGCATCTGGCGCTTCGGGTGTTCGCGTTGCAGGTAGGCCGGGAGTTGTTGTCGCGCCTTGTAAGGATCAAGTTCCACCCCCATCGCCAGTAATTCGCCGCGCAGCGCCGATCCATCACCAGCAAGTAGCTCCATCGGCATCGACCACTCGCGCCAGCGCCCGAGTGAATTCTTGAATCGCAGCAGTCGCCCGAAATTGTTGGACTGACCGTCGAATGTTACGGCGTCGATATGCAGGGGCGAGCAGAACCATGTTTCAAACGGCATCGGCAGGGAATCCTTCTTCTCTTCCGTCATGCCGCAGTGATACACGCCGGGACGATACTTGCGACCCTTCCATTCTGTCCAATCGTTCAACACGACATAGCAGGGGCGATCTTCCTCACCGGGAAAGGGCGATTGATCGGATGCGGAATCGTTACCGCCCGTCGCGTCAGGTGTGCCAGGTATCGTCACATCCTCAGAATCGCCCGCTGCCCTTTTCTCTGCGTCCGGCTGATGCCCATCTCCTTGTGCAGAGATTGTTTTGACCGTATCCACGATAATGCGCTGTACCGCATCCAGCCCTTCCGCTTGATGCAAGTCGTTGAAGTCGGTTGCCTTGTCGGGGCGCTCCCCTCGAAAAACGGGAGCGACCATAACCCCGCCGACAGACAGCGCCGCCGCATTTCCCTTGGTGCGTCCGGGGTTGCCCTCGGTGTGGCAATCGTCGTCGGCGCAGATCACCATCGGCAGATCGGGGAATTTCTTCCTCAGCGCCTTCGCAACCGGCTCAAGGTTCCCCGCATTAAAGGCCACCGCTGTCGGCAACCCTGTCGCTTCGTGAATGCTTGCGCTGGTTGCGAATCCTTCGGCGATGCAAACTGCCGCTGCGCCCTCCGGACTGCCGATCATAAAATACCCGCCCTTGACCTTGCCGCCAGTCAAGAACCGCTTGTCGCTATCCGGCTCGATAAATTGCAGCGAAGTCAGCATCCCACCTACATGAACAGGAACCACGAGCGCCCCGTTATGCAGCCGCAAGCTGTGAGCCTTGATGTCTTTGCAGGTGAGGTAGCCATGATCGTCCGGCGCTGGCGTAGCGGCCTCCCAATGCTTCGCTGCCTGCATTGCCGCCTCTTCGTGTCCGCGCTTTTCTTCGGCTTCGCGTTCGCGGCGCATGGCGATGATTTTGGCGCGATGTTCCGCCGCTTCGTCCTTCGTCAGCCTGCGCCCGATGTCGGCCCTCCATTTCACGGTTTGGCAGGAGCGCCAGTCGCCGAAAATGCCAACCGGGATGCCATCAAGATGGGCTACATACCATCCGGCGTCATCTCCGGGTTTTCCATTACTGGCGAAGCGATGCAGCTTGCCATCGGCTTCGATATTGTCCGGGGCAGTCAGGCCGGCTTCTCTGATTGCATCGGAAAACTGCATAGACGGATGCATTGATACTGACTGGCGCGGCGCGAATTGCGGAATGGCGGTCATGACTGCCCCCGGTTCATCGCTTTGATGCTCTGATTTCTGATTTCGATAGCATCCCTCACAGCATCAGCTATGGGAGGACCGCCAAACGGTTCGCTTTTCGCGTGAAGTATTGCCGCCATGATTTGCAGGGATGCGCGATCAATAGTGTCGATCAGTCGTCTCGTGACTTCATCAAGAACGGTGCAGCTTGTACATGCTGGTGCTGGCGTATCATTGTGCTTGTCGAGGGCGCTCGCTTCTGAAGTTTGGGGGCGGGCGTTTTTCATAGCTTGCCTCCGATCAGCGCCAAAACCTCATCTTCCCGCCACACGGTAACGCGAGGGGAAAGCTTGATCGGCTTTGGATAGCGGCCTGACTTAACGCCTGCCCACCATGCTGCTTTACAGATCGGGATGATTGCCGGGATAGGCGGCGTGGCTTTCGGATTGCCGACGATTTGCGGTAGGCGTAACAGCTTATTGGAAGCGGACATGGAATACCCCTTGTGCGTTTAGTCCAAAGTCTTGTCGGAGCAAGCGTCATCGAACTAGGAGCTGCGCACTAACCTTCCCCGGGTCACGTCCACCGCATTTCTGCGGATCTGGGGTCCACGTTTTCCCTATCAGTTAGTGAACTGGATAAAGGGAGCGTCGTATTGCCATTCTGTTTCTCTCCGGCGGTGCTTATCCACCAACGGATGCGCGGAATATAAATCCAACATCAGCATTTTTAGTCCAAGTAATGAAAGTAAGAAGCCACCAGCAAGTGAATGCTGATGGCTTCCTGTCGAGCGAGTCTGGCGGGTAGCGCCAGTTGACAGTTGATCCCTTTTACGCGGCCGCTCCGTGAATGGGTATCACTTCGGCCCCCGCCTTCAACTTGTCCAGATAATCCGCCCACTGCTGCATCATCTTCCGTCGCTCGGGAAGGTGTGCGGTGCGGTTGTAGGCTCGCCCGTTCGGGTCTTTCACCGCATGGGCCAGTTGGTGTTCGATCAGGTCAGGGCGGACTCCAAGCACTTCATCAAGGATCGTCCGCGCCATCGCTCTGAAGCCGTGACCGCTCATTTCATCCTTGGCGATGCCCATGCGCCGCATGGCGGCGAGAATGGCGTTATCACTCATTGGCCGGCTGGTGGTCCGCGCTCCCGGGAACACATAACCACCGTCGCCCGTAAGAGCGTGAATCTCCCTCAGGATCGCGACCGCTTGCGTGGCCAACGGCACGATATGGTCGCTCTTGGTCTTGGTGACGCGATACCGCCATTCAGCGGTGTCCAGATCAATGTCAGCCCATACCGCCTTCCGCAGTTCACCGGGGCGCACGAATACCAGTGGCGCAAGACGTAGCGCACAGATAACTGTCAGGGTGCCTTGGTAGCCGTCCAGCGTTCGCAGCAGTACCGCAACCTTGGCGGGATCGGTCACCGCAGCGAAGTTGTCAGGCTTGACCGGGGGCAGGGCGCCGCGTAAGTCGCCGGAAGGATCGCGCACAGCCCTCCCGGTTGCTATGGCATAGCGGAATACTTGCCCGCAATTGGAAAGCGCCCGGTGCGCCGTCTCCAACGCTCCCCGGCTCTCGATTCGGCGCACCACGGCCAGCAATTCGGAGGCGAGCACGTCGGCAATCGGCCGGCCGCCGATCCAAGGGAAGATATCCCGCTCGAAGCGCCGAATGATCCTGTCGCCGTGATGCTCTGCCCAATTCGGTGAGTATTTGCCGTACCACTCCCGCGCGACTACTTCAAAGCTGTTCGCGGCCCGCTCCACCTTGGTCGCCTTGGTTGCCTTCCGGTGTTCGCCGGGATCAACTCCATCGGCCAACAACTTACGGGCATCGTCGCGGCGTGTTCTGGCATCCTTCAATCCAACATCGGGATAGACGCCAAGTGAAAGCAGCTTTTCCTTGCCGTCGAATTTGTAGCGAAGCCGCCACCACTTACCCCCGGCAGGGGTAACAAGCAGGAACAGGCCGCGCTCATCAAACAGCTTGTAGGGGCCATCGACAGGGATAAGGATTGATTTCCCTTCCTTGTCCTTCTCCGACTTGAGGCCGGGCTTAGAATTGCGGACTGCTGTATCGGTCAGGGCCATTTGGGGTAACTCCTTTCAGGGGTAAGTGGGTTACCCCGTAGAGTTACCCCACCTAAAAGCTGGATGCTATTGGACGAGGTTACCCCTTGATACATAAAAAAGTCAATAAAAAACCCGCACTTGGCGGGTTTAATGTGTTGCGATGGATTGCTTTAGATGCTTGATTGGTGGAGGCGGCGGGAATTGAACCCGCGTCCATAAGTGCGCCACAGACAGTTCTACATACTTAGCCGCGTCATTTGATTTAACCCGCAACACGCCGACGGACAGGCTGGTTGCAGACGATTCGCTGGATTTTCGAACTGT
>JANMTA010000473.1:0-5777 GCA_031389965.1 Betaproteobacteria bacterium | reverse complement strand
GCCGCCGTGGCCGGGCTCAAGGTCGGCAGCGGCATGGAGGTGGGCGTGACGCAAGGCCCGCTGATCGACGGCGCCGGACTGGCCAAGGTCGAGGAACTGCTGGCGGACGCCGTGGCGCAAGGTGCGCAGGTGATTTGCGGTGGCAAGCGCCACGCCCGCGGCGGCACCTTTTTCGAGCCGACGGTGCTCACCGGCGCGACGCCGGCGATGCGCCTGGCGCGCGAGGAGATCTTCGGCCCGGTGGCGCCGATTTTCAGCTTCCACGACGAAGCCGAGGCCGTGCGCCTGGCCAACGATACCGAGTTCGGCCTCGCCGCCTACTTCTACAGCCGCGACATCGCGCGTGCCTGGCGCGTCGGCGAGGCGCTGGACTATGGGATGGTCGGTATCAACGCCGGCGTGATTTCCAATGAGGTCGCGCCCTTCGGCGGCGTCAAGCAGTCGGGCCTGGGGCGCGAAGGGTCCAGTCACGGCATCGAGGAATATCTGGAGATCAAGTACCTGGCCATGGCCGGGCTGTAAGCTCCCCGTCACCTTGCGGGTGCTACCATCGCGTTCCCGTTTCTCCCGTCCCATTTGACCGGCCGCGCCACATGATCCCGATTGAAGTTCTGCTTGCCTTTCTCGCCGCCTCGGCGCTGATCACCATCGCGCCGGGCCCGGACAACCTGATGGTTCTGTCGGTCGGCATCAGCCGCGGCCGCGCTGCCGGAATCGGCTTCGGCCTCGGTTGCGCGCTGGGCTGTTCTGTCCATACGCTGTGGGCCACGCTGGGCATCGGCGCCGTGGTGATGGCCTCGGAAGAAACCTTCACTACGCTGAAAATGGCCGGCGCCGCCTACCTGGTCTACATCGGCATCATGGCCTGGAGCCGTGCCGGCAAGCTGGGCGTGATCAAGCTCGACGACGCCGCTGCCGAGCCGCTCGCCGCCCACGTCCGGCGCGGCTTCATCGCCAATGTGATCAATCCCAAGGTGGCGCTGTTCTTCATCGCCTTCCTGCCGCAGTTCGTCGATCCGGCGCGCGGCCCGGTGTGGCTGCAGATGCTGCTCTTGGGCGCCGTGTTCGCGGCGCTGACGGTGATGATCTTCGGCAGCCTCGGCTGGTTCGCCGGCAGCCTCGGCGCCCGGCTGCAGCGCCAGCCGGCCCTGGCCGTCTGGCTCGATCGCTGCGCCGGAACGATGTTTTTCGTCCTCGCCCTGAATCTGGCCATGGCCAGTCGTTAAGCGCCATCCGGCGCCGTATCGCCAGCGCCGACTTTTGAGTTTCAAGGTCCGCGATGCGCCTGAATCGACCGCGGCGCAGCCGCGAATCACGCCCGGCAGGCTGCTAAAATCGGGCCTCGTGCGGCGGCAGCGGCACGATCGAGGAGGAGAGGCAACACGATGGCAAACCATCAGTTTTGGCAGATCGTCCGGCTGCTTGTTCTTGCGGCGCTGGCATTACCCGGCGCAGCGACGGCCGGCGAGCAGGCCGAGCGCGCCCTGGCCGCGGTGAAGAACCTGATCGCCGCGGGCGCGGTACGCCCCGACGCCACGATCAAGGTGGCGTTCAAGTCGGGCAACATCGCGGCCCTGCTCGGTCCGGAACTCGAACTGCAGAAGGAATGGGAACAGCGCAGCGGGATCCGGATTTCCGCCCGGGTGATACCGCAGCAGCCGGCTCTGCTCAATCTGAAGGTCAACCCCGACATCGACCTCACGGTAGCCCGCACCAACGAGTTTCCCGACCTGCTGGATCAGCACTTGGTCGAGGATCTGACGCCTCTGCTCAAGGAGTTTGGCTTCAAGATCGACGGCGCGCCGCCGCAGGGCTACATCCGCCCGCGCCTGCAGGGCTATTTCGGCGACAAGCTGGTGGCGATTCCTGCCGATGGCGACCTGATAGTGATGTACCTGCGCAGCGACCTGCTGGAGGACCCGGAAGAAAAAGCCGCCTTCCGCAAGGCCTACGGCCGCGACCTGGCGGTGCCAAAGACCTGGCAGGAATACGAGCAGTTGACGAGCTTCTTCCATCGGCCCGAGAAGGGCCTCTACGGTGTCGCGGAACAGCGCGAACGCGCCGGCGGCTGGATGTTCTGGCTGCCGCGCTATCTGTCGCAGAGCGCACCTTACCGCAGCCTGTTCGACGACGAGCTGCGACCGCTGATCGATTCCCCGGCCGGAATCGCCGCCACCGAGAGCTATGTGCGCACGGTGCGCCACTCGCCGCCGGACATTCTCGCCGACGGCAAGGATTACAGCTATACGCTGCCGCTGTTCATGCAGGGCAAGGTTTTCGCCACGGTGTTTACCATTGCCGGTGCCAAGCTGCTCAACTCTGCGGGTTCGTCGGTACGCGGCAAGTTCATCGCGGTGCCGATTCCGGGCAATCGTGTCGGCGAGCGCATCGTGCGCCAGAACGTACTGATCTATGGCAACAACCTGGTGGTTTCCAGCCGCGGTGCGCAGCGCAAGCTGGCTTTCCTGCTCAGCATGTGGCTGACCGACCCCGACAACTCGCTGCGCAGCGTGGGCGTCAAGGGCGGCTTTACCGATCCTTTCCATTGGAACCACCTCGACGACCCGCGCATCCGGGATATCTATACACCCGAGGCGCTCGCGGTGTTCAGCAAGGAATGGGCGATTGCCCTGCCGCCGGGGACTGGCCTGCCGGGCGATGGCGAATACCTCGATGCGTTGGACCAGCATCTCTGGCTGGCGGCGCGCGGCGAACTTTCGGCCAGGGAGGCGATGAAGCGCGCCGCGCAGGACTGGGAAAGAATCACCCAGCGTCGCGGCCGCGACATGCAACTGCCCTGGCTCAGGACCTTCCACGCCGGCTTCGCCGTCGTCGAGCCCGGCGCCAAGTAGAGGGCTTGAGGATTCCATGAAACCTCTGCGCTTCGGTCTCCTGGCACAACTGCTGACCGGCTTTGTCGCCGTGGGCGGATTGGTGGTGTTACTGCTGTTTGCCGGCAGCAGGATGCTGGAAAAATCCACGGACCACCTCGTCACGACCCTGGACCAGCATGTCCGTCCGCTGGCCCGCCTGCAGACCCTGCAGGCGCGGTTCGGCGCCTTGCGCAACCAGGAACTCGAACTCGGTCACATGGAGGACGTGTTCGCGCTGCAGTCCGAGGTGGCGCGCCTGCGCGGCGAAATCGCGGCCATGGACATCGAGATCCACAAGTTTTCGGAAGTGCTGGGCAAGGCGGCACCGGCAGAAGCCGCCCGCCTTGCCGGCCACTGGCGCGACTACCGTGCGCGCCTGAACGAACAGGCCCGTATGGCTGCCGAAATGAACCTCGCGGGCGTGCGTGGCATCACGGCGGCGGGCTCCTACATCCCTTTCATGGCTATCCAGGCCGTGCTGACAGAAGTCGCCGCACGGACCGAGGCCGACGCCGCCGCGGCCTACCAGGCGACCATCGAGGAACAGCTAAGGCAGCGCCCGCATTTCCTCTGGCTGGTGACTTTCGGCGGCCTGCTGGTCTTCGCCGGCCTGGCCTATAGCGGGCAGACCGTGGTAAGTCGCATCAGCGCCCTGCGCGAACATGCGCGGAAGCTGGCCGCCGGCGAGGAAAGCGGAAGCATCGCGATTGCCCGTTACGATGAAATCGGCGATCTGGCGCAGGTATTCGAAACCATGCGCCAGCAGGTGCTGAGCCGTGAAGGGGCCCTGCGCGGCGCGCAAGCCGCCCTCGAACAGCGCGTCGAGGAACGCACCACCGACCTCAAGCGCGCGAACCGCCGCCTGGTGCGCTTTTCGCAAGTGGTTGAACAGAATCCCGTGGGCATCCTGGTCGCGCGCATCGGCGGTGCGGTCGAGTTCGCCAATCCCGCCTACGAACGCATCACCGGCAGGCCGGCAACGGAACTGATCGGGCGCCCGCTGCTCGAGGTGTTGCATACCGTCGATCCGCTCGATGCCGACAACGCGCTGCGGGTGGCTAACGGTGGTGCCGTCTGGCAGGTCGAGCAGCCCAACCGGCGCGGCAACGACGCCTACTGGGAGCGTTTGAGCCTGGGTGTCGTGCGCAACGAACAGAAGCTGGCGACCCACCTGCTGCTGTCGCGCGAGGACATCACCGAACAGCGCCAGCAGATGGAAAAGATCACCTATCAGGCGCACTACGACCTGCTCACCGGCCTGCCCAACCGCGTGCTGGCGAACGACCGCCTGCTGCAGGCGGTGAGCCGTTCGCGACGCGACGGCGGCAAGGTTGCGACCATGTTCATCGATCTCGATCATTTCAAGGAAGTCAACGACACGCTGGGACATGCCGTCGGTGACAGCCTGCTGCGGCAAGTGGCGCAGCGGCTGGTGCATGCGGTGCGCGGCGACGACGTCGTGGCGCGGCTGGGCGGTGACGAATTCCTGATCGTGGCCGGTAGCCTCGATCACGGCGACGAGGCCGCGGCGATTGCTGAAAAGATCATTGCCGCCTTCGCCACGCCATTCGTCGTCGACGAGCGCGAACTCGTCACCACGCCGAGCATCGGCGTCGCGGTCTATCCCGACGACGGCACCGAGCCGATGGTGCTGTTGCGCAACGCCGATCTGGCCATGTACGAGGCCAAGGATTCGGGGCGCAACATGTATCGCTTCTACAACCGCTCGATCCACGACCTGTCGCTGCAGCGCCTCGAAATCGGGCGCTGCCTGCGCGGCGCGCTGGAGCGCCACGAGCTTCACGTCGTCTATCACCCGCTGGTGCGTGCCGACAGCGGCGCCATCATCGGTGCCGAAGCGCTGCTGCGCTGGACCAGCCCGGAATTGGGCATCGTCGAACCCTCGACCTTCATCCCGGTGGCCGAGCAAAGCGGGTTGATCGTCGACCTCGGGCGCTGGGTGCTGCGCGAAGCCTGCGCCACGCTGGCGCGCTGGCGCCTGGATCAGTCCGGTTTCGTCATGGCGGTGAATGTCTCGCCGCGGCAGTTCCGCAGCAGCGGCTTTATCGCCATGGTCAAGGAATGCCTCGACGAGTTCAAGGTGCCGCCGCATCAACTCGAGATCGAGATTACGGAAGGCCTGCTGTTGCGCAACCAGGGCGAAGTCAAGGTGATCCTCGAGGAACTGCACGGGCTCGGCGTGCGCCTGTCGATGGACGACTTCGGCACCGGTTATTCCTCGCTCAGCTACCTGCGCGAGTTTCCCTTCCATACCGTGAAGATCGACCGCAGCTTTATCCACGATGTGTCCGAGGACCGCAGCGATCGCGCCCTGGTCATCGCCGCGGTGCGCATGGCGCAGGCGCTGGGCCTGCAGATCATCGCCGAGGGCGTCGAGACCGACGAACAGTGGTCCTTCCTCGTCGCGCAGGATTGCGACATCCTGCAGGGCTACCGCTTCGGCATGCCGATCACCGAGAGCAATTTTGGCAAAACCTGGGTCAACGCCCGGGTCGACCGTCCCGATGTAGAAGGCTTGTCGAAAAACATCCCGTTCATCCCGGTTTGACCGTTTTTTGACCGTCAGCAGGCATGCATTGTGCTTTATGATAGAAGGGTTTGATCATGCAGCGCAGGGGCGCTGAAAGGGAGGGGGGAATCATGTTGCCGAAGACCTTGAAACAGGCGCTGGCCGTTGCGCTGTTGCTGTTTGGCGCCTTGCCTGCATCCGCACAGCTCATGCAGCTATCGGTCAGCCTACCCGGGCCGGGCGCCTCATCCTATCTGCCGATCGCCCTGATCTCTAAAATCGGCGCCGACCGGGCCGAGGGTGCCGAGGTCAAGGTTCGCTACGTTTCCGGCGGTGGCGCGGCTGCCCAGGAAATGCTGTCGAACAACACCGAG
>JANMTA010000462.1:0-1792 GCA_031389965.1 Betaproteobacteria bacterium | reverse complement strand
GGATGACAAAAGCCGCCACCAGCATTCCCGCCGCGCCTTGCATGCCGGACACCAGCAACAGCAGCGGCAGCGGAAACACGGCAAGCATGAAGAACCACTTTATGCCACGCAGCACGGCAACCGGCTGGCCATGGAAGAACTCCCGCGTGTTGAAGCTGCCGCCCATGAAACCCTGCGACTTTTGCACGATGCGCGGATGCTTGATGCCGATTGCGGTCTGCAGCGTGGACGTCGGCTTCAGTCGCGCATTGCGATAGAGCGAAGCGCTGCGGCCGGCCAAGCCGAGCAGGGTGATTATCGCCGCCCAACCCGCAAGGAAACTGACCAGCTCCGGTGCCGTGAAGGCGGCAAACGCGGCGGCCAGGGAGAAGCCCGAGGCACCGCCGAGCAGGACGTAATTGATGACCGTCAACGGCGAATGCCATTCGGCGAGAAACTTCAGGCAGGCATAAATCATGGCGGTGCAGAGGAACAGGGCAAACGCGAGTACCGTTCCCGCCACGCCCAGAATGGCCGTGGCATCAACCGGCAGTTCGCCCGGCAGGGTAATCAGCACCGGGTGCCAATCGAGCCAGTGCGCCAGACCATACATGAATACCACGCCCATGAAGGCCGGCAGCACGATCACCTCACGCGAAAGCCATGAAGTACGCCACTTGGTCGCGGTGCGCCAGGCACGCTCGGGATGGCCGAGGTGGAAGAAGGAGGCTACGAGGCCGGCGACCAGCAGCACCAACGCCAACAAGCTGCCCTGACCGTAGAAGGCGTGGGCGTCCGGTTGCGGCAGCAATTTGAAGGCAGCGTAGGTCTGCGTGGTGAACAACGCGAGAAACAGCCCCTGGGCAGCGCCGATCAGGGTGGTCAGAAAGATGACGGAAAAGGCCGGATGCATTTTTTAGGTCGTGAAACGTGAAAAGTGAAAAGTGAAAAGCGCTCGGCCGTGACGGTGTTAGGTTTCACGTTTCACGTTTCACGATCTTCATCACCATGTGGTGACGTCGTCCAGCGTCGGTTCGTTCATTGCCGGCCGCGGCAACTGGCGATCGACCTTGAGCGGATTGTCGGCGCGCTCCAGTTCGTCCTCGTGAATCTTGATGCGTGTCTTGCGCCGCGGCAGATAGTGATTGGCCGGGTGCGTGCCCCATTCCGGCATCAGCGGATAGCCACCGCTTTCGCGGATCGCGATCGATACAGCCGACTCGGGATCGTGGATGTCACCGAACAGCCGCGCCGAGGTCGGGCAGGCCATGACGCAGGACGGTTTGCGGTCGGCCTCGACCATCGAGGTGTCGTAGATGCGGTCGACGCACAGGGTACATTTCTTCATCACCTGCTGCTGCTCGTCGAGTTCGCGCGCGCCGTAGGGGCAGGCCCAGGAGCAGTACTTGCAGCCGATGCACTTGTCGTAATCGACAAGAACGATGCCGTCCTCCTTGCGCTTGTAGGAGGCCCCGGTCGGGCACACCGGTACGCAAGGCGGATCCTCGCAATGCAGACAGGATTTCGGGAAATGCACCGTCTCGGTGTTGGGAAACTCACCGACCTCGAAGGTCTGCACGCGGTTGAAGAAGGTTCCCGTCGGATCGGCGCCATACGGGTTCTGGTCGACCATCGGGCCGGCGCTGCCCGAAGTGTTCCACTCCTTGCAGGACGTCACGCAGGCCTGGCAGCCGACGCAGACGTTGAGGTCGATGACCAAGGCCAGTTGGGTCATTTGGACTTGACCCCGAGGAAGGCAAGGATGCTGCTGCGTGTCTTCATTCCGGGATAGGGCTTCATGGGCGCGAACTGC
>JANMTA010000422.1:0-3828 GCA_031389965.1 Betaproteobacteria bacterium | reverse complement strand
ATCTGCTCCATGCCGCGCCGGTTGGACTCGTAGCTTTCGGCGAGAAAAACGTGGTCGTCGAGCGCCGCCAGCGCGCCGGCCAGGGCCAGGTTGTTCACGTTGAAAGGCTGACGGACGCGGTTCAGCAGGTCAATCACTTCGCTGCGCCCGACGCCATAACCGATTCGCAGGCCGGCCAGGCCATAGATCTTGGAAAAAGTCCGGACCACCAGCAGGTTCGGGAAATCCTTGATCCAGGCCACCGTGTCGGCACGCTCGGCCGGCGCCAGGTAGTCCGTGTAGGCCTCATCGAGGACGACCGCGACATGCCCGGGAATTTTCTCGATGAAGGCGCGCACTTCGGCTTGCGGCAGGAAGTTGCCGGTCGGGTTGTTGGGGTTGGCGATCCATACCACATGGGTATCGCCTCGGATCGCCGCCAGCATGGCCGCCGGATCGTGGCCGTAGTTCTTCGCCGCAGCGGCAATACACTCGGCTCCGGCAGACATCGTCGCCAGCGGATACACGGCGAATGCATGTTTGGAGAACACGGCGGAACGGCCCGGCGCCAGAAAAACGCGGGCCGCCAGGTCGAGCACGTCGTTCGAGCCATTGCCCAGCACCACCTGCTCCTGGGCAACGCCGTGGCGTTCGGCGATCGCGGCGATCAGGTCGAACTGGTCCGGGTAACGCTCGATGCCGGCCAGCGCCGCTGCAACCGCCTTGCGCGCCTTGGGACTCATTCCCAGAGGGTTTTCGTTGGAAGCGAGCTTGACGATTTTTTCGACCGGAATGCCCATCTGGCGGGCCAGTTCGGTGATCGGCTTGCCGGGGATATAGGGCGAAATGGCCCGCACGTAAGGAGGTGCCTGAAGAACAATGCTCATGCTCGAACCCTCAGTAAACAGCTTTTGGATAGGAACCCAGCTCTTTGACGAAGCCGGCGCGATGACGCAGTTCTTCCAGCGCACGGGCCACGGCCGGCTCGCTGCGGTGCCCTTCGATATCGATGTAGAACACATATTCCCAGCGGCTGCCGCCGAAGCCGCGCGCCGGACGGGATTCAAGCCGGCTCATGGAGACGCCGTTGTCGGCAAAGGGTGCCAGCAGTTGGTAAAGGCCGCCCGGCCGGTTCTGCGCCGAGCAGACCAGGGAAGTGCGATCGGCGCCGGAGATCCCCGAGTCATGCTCGGCAACAATCACAAAGCGCGTGGTGTTGTTCGGGTCGTCTTCGATGTTGGTGGCAAGAATCGGCAAGGCATACAGTTCCGCCGCCGCATCACCTGCGATCGCTGCGGCGCCGGCCTCGCTGGCTGCCAGCCGTGCCGCTTCGGCATTGCTCGCGACCGGTACGCGAGGCACCAGCGGCATGTTGCGATTCAACCACTCATGACACTGCGCCAGGGACTGCGCGTGCGAATAAACACGGGTCACGTCGGTCAGTGCGGCGCACTGAGCCATTAAATTGTGATGAATCGGCAGATTGATCTCGCCGCAAATCTTGAGCGGCGAAGACAGCAACAGGTCGAGCGAACGCCCGATCGCGCCTTCAGTCGAATTCTCGATCGGCACCACGCCGTAGTGGCCGTTACCGGCTTCAATCACGCGAAAGACATCGTCAATGGCCGGGCACGGGAGCAGCGTCGGTGCAGCACCGAAATGCTTGCGTGCGGCCGCTTCGGAATAGGTGCCGGCGGGGCCCAGATACGCGATGGTCAGGGGCTGTTCCAGCGCCAGGCAGGCCGACATGACTTCGCGCACGATGCGTTGCGCTGCCTCGGCGGAGAGCGGGCCGGGATTTCTCTCGGCCACCCGACGCAGCACCTGCGCTTCGCGTTCCGGCCGGTAGATGTTGCCCTGCTTGATCTCGCCAATGCGATGCGCCAGCGTGGCCCGTTCGTTGATCAGGCGCAGCAGTTCGCCGTCGATCGCGTCGATTCCCTCGCGCAGGCTTCCCAACTCTTGCGAATCGTCGGCCACTCTCAGCTCTCCAGCGGCAGATACCGAACAGCCAGCACGCCTGCAATGCCGGCGATCGCGTCAACCACCTTGGCCGGCACCACGCTATCCACATCGACCAGCGTGTAGGCGACGTCGCCCTTCGACTTGTTCATCATGTTGTGGATGTTAAGGCCGGCCTGCGCCATCGCGGTGGAAATCTGCCCCAGCATGTTCGGCACGTTGGAATTGGCGACGGCGATGCGAAAGCCGGATTCGCGCGGCATCGACACGTTGGGAAAATTCACCGCGTTCTGCACGTTGCCGTGTTCCAGATACTCGCGCAACTGGTCGGCGACCATGACGGCGCAGTTCTCTTCCGCCTCGCTGGTGGAAGCACCGAGGTGCGGCAAGGCAATGACGCCGGGATGCGTATTGACATGTGGGCTGGGGAAGTCGCAGACGTAGGCAGAGAGTTTCTTCGCATCCAGCGCTGCGATCACGGCCGCCTCGTCCACCACACCCTCGCGGGAGAAATTCAACAATACGGCACCGTGCTTTGCATGCGCCAGCATTTCGGCGTTGATCATCTTGCGCGTGGCATCGACCAGCGGCACATGCATGGAAATGAAGTTGGCGTGCTTCAGCACCTCGACGACGCTGTTGGCCTTCTTCACCTGCGAGGGCAGGCTCCAGGCCGCATCGACGGTGATTTCCGGGTCGTAACCGAGCACGTTCATGCCCAACTTGATCGCCACATCGGCGACCAGGCAACCGATCTTGCCCAGGCCGATGACGCCCAGCGTATGTCCGGCCAGTTCGAAGCCGGCAAAGTTCTTCTTGCCGTCCTCGACCTTCTTTTCCATCTCCGGATCGTTTGGATCGAGCACAGAGACAAACTTCATCGCGCCGCCGATGTTGCGCGCCGAGAGCAGCATGCCGGCCACCACCAGTTCCTTGACCGCATTGGCGTTGGCGCCGGGTGCGTTGAATACCGGAACACCGCGCACCGACATCGCCTTGACCGGAATGTTGTTGGTGCCGGCACCGGCACGAGCAATGGCTTGTACCGACTTGGGAATTTCCATCGAATGCATGTCGGCCGAACGCACCATGATCGCATCCGGGTTGGTGACGTCCTTGCCGACCAAATAGCGCTCGGCCGGCAGACGCTTGAGACCGTTCTGCGAGATCTGGTTGAGGATCAGGACAGTGATCGGCTTGGCCATGCTCATTTGGCAAACCTCGCCTCGAATTCCTTCATGTAGGCCACCAGTGCGGCAACACCGGCCACCGGCATGGCGTTGTAGATTGAAGCCCGCATGCCGCCGACCGAGCGGTGCCCCTTGAGTTGCGCCATGCCCCTGGCCTTGGCGCCCTTGAGGAATTCTTCGTCGAGCGCCGCATCCTTCAGCGTAAACGCCACGTTCATGCGCGAGCGGTCTTCCTTGCGTACCGGATTGGCATAGAAGTTTGACGCGTCGATGCAGTCATAGAGCATCCTGGCCTTGGCGATGTTCTGCTTCTCCATGGCGGCCAGGCCGCCTTGCTGCTTCAACCACTGGAACACCAGTCCGGCGATGTAAATACCGTAGGTCGGCGGCGTGTTGTACATCGAGTCGTTTTCGGCGTGGGTCTTGTAGTCCAGCATGGTTTGCGGCGCCGGCACGCCCTTGCCGATCAGGTCGTCGCGGATGATGACGATGGTCAGGCCGGCCGGGCCGATGTTCTTCTGCGCGCCGGCGTAGATCAGGCCGTACTTGCTGACATCGACCGGCTTCGACAGGATGTTGGACGACATGTCGCACACCAGCGGCACATCGCCGGCGAGTTTGCCAAGATCGGGGGTCCAGTGGAACTCGACGCCGCCGATGGTCTCGTTCGCGGTGTAATGCACGAAGGCGGCGTCCT
>JANMTA010000416.1:0-1791 GCA_031389965.1 Betaproteobacteria bacterium | reverse complement strand
GGGCGCCCGGAGTTCGTTGCCGCCTTGCATGGCGAGGAAGTCGCGGCAGATGTCCAGGCAATAGTCGGCGCTGGCGATACGGTGATCGCTTTGGGCAGCGCCCAAGGCTGGCAGGCTTTCTTCCGCCTGAGCGACGGCCTGCGTCCCGAGGCAGCGACCATGGCGGCCGAACTGGCTGCGGCCGGCATCCGGCTTTCGATTTTCAGCGGCGATGCGCCGGCTGCCGCCGCGCGGGTGGGTACGGCGCTGGGAATCGCGGATGCCCGTGGCGGGCTCTCGCCGGAGGACAAACATGCGGCGCTGAAGGCCATGCAGGTCGCCGGCGAGACCGTGGCCATGGTCGGTGACGGAGTCAATGACGCCCCGGTGCTGGCGCAGGCGCAAGTCTCGATCGCCATGGGCGGCGGCGCCGATCTGGCGCGGGCCAACGCCGATATCGTGCTGCTTGGCAATGACCTGCAGGCGCTACCGCTGGGGCTGGCACTGGCACGGCGCACGGTGCGCATCGTGAAACAGAACCTGGTGTGGGCGTTCGCCTACAATTTCCTCGCCATCCCGCTGGCCATGGCCGGCTGGGTGACCCCCTGGATGGCCGGTATCGGCATGTCGGCCAGTTCGCTGCTGGTGGTGCTCAATGCCTTGCGTCTGCAAAGAAACTGAATGGACATCCTGTATCTCCTGATTCCGCTTTCCCTGGTGCTGGTCTTCGTCATCGCCGCCTTGTTCTGGTGGTCCTTGAAGAGCGGCCAGTACGACGATCTCGAGGGTCCCGGTCACCGCGTCCTGATGGACGACGACAGCAACGACGTCCTGAAAAATCGCAGCACTGTTGACTCAGATCAAGGTACGACGGGTGACAAGTAACCATACTTCAAGCGAGTTTTATGGTGATGGCTTCGTGCCGTTGCCCAAAGGCTCTCTGTTGGGGTTAGGGGTGCGCGCTGCGCACCCTTTTTTTTCGTCCAGCGCAAGGCGCCACCTGCAAAATATCGTTAAAGAACGCGACTCCATCGAGCCATAAACCATATTACTGGAATTGTTATTTTCCTTGAAGTCGGATATATTTTGATCTGCATCAAACACTGCTAATGTTTCAGGTGTAATCTCCCGAAAAATTTCATACTGCACCGCATCAAATGCGGTGCAGCGAGCGGTTTCTTTTTGTCAATGTGAGGTGTATCCATCATGCAATCGCAAGCGACTTACAACTACAAAGTCGTGCGCCAGTTCGCTGTGATGACCGTAATCTGGGGCATCGTCGGCATGCTGGTCGGGGTCATCATCGCCGCCCAGCTGGTCTGGCCGGAACTGAACGTGCACGAGTTCCTGAGCTACGGGCGGCTGCGTCCCTTGCACACCAATGCGGTGATCTTTGCCTTTGGCGGTTGCGCCTTGTTTGCCACCTCCTACTATGCGGTGCAGCGCACCAGCCATGCGGTCCTGTTTGCACCGGGTCTGGCGGCCTTCACTTTCTGGGGCTGGCAACTGGTCATCGTGCTGGCGGCACTGTCCTTGCCGCTGGGGTTTACACAAGGCAAGGAATACGCCGAACTCGAATGGCCGATCGACATCCTGATCACCCTGGTCTGGGTGTCCTATGCCGTGGTGTTCTTCGGCACCATCGTCAAGCGCACCGTGTCGCACATTTATGTCGCGAACTGGTTCTACGGCGGTTTCATTCTCACCGTTGCTGTGCTGCATCTGGTGAATAGCGCGGCGGTGCCGGTGTTTGCCGCCGGCATCCTGACGCCGAAGTCCTATTCGGCTTACGCCGGCGTGCAGGACGCGATG
>JANMTA010000085.1:0-2486 GCA_031389965.1 Betaproteobacteria bacterium | reverse complement strand
CTCCACTGGCGGAATTTCTCCATCACGCCCTTGCGCCACTCGATTTCCGGCGGCCATGTTTTGGTGCCGCGCGGCGTGACGCCGGTGGCCCAGGCGGTGACAACGTCCCACAGGCCCTGCTTGATCTCGTCGCGGCGCAGGTACCAGATGTCCTCGATCTCGTTGATCATGCCGTGATCCTTCATGATCGCTGCGACTTCGCGCATCTTGTTCCAGAACACCGAGTGGAACCAGTGCTCGACGTAGAACAGGTGGTTCTCGACATACGGGAACACCGTCTTGGCGCAGCCCAGCAACTCGTCGAACTGCTTGAGGTCGGCTTCGTTGGTGATCAGCGCGCGGTACTCGGCGGTGATGCGGTCGCGTTCGGCGCGCACCTGTTCCGTCGGACGATCGATGCTGGCGCCGGTCTTGAGCTTGCCGATGTAGGTCTGGATGCCGGACAGCGGGATGTCGAGGGTATCGTTCCAGCTGCGGTCGGTGTGGAACCAGCCGGTGCCGGTGGAGATGTTGAACCACGGATAGCGGGCCTTCTCGAATGCCGCCAGCCATTCCGCGCCCTTCGGCAGCTTTTCCACGGCGAGCTTGACGGCGACCCAGTCCCGGTGTCCCGTGACAGCCTGGTCGACACCCAGCGCAATGGCCTTCTTCGCCAGCCCCTTCAACTCGTCATCCGGCTTGTACATGATCACGTCGATGCCCGAGATCATCTGCGTAATGCGCTGCAGAGGAATGCTGGGGAACAGCTTCTGCGTGAAGTCCATGAAAAAGACATAGGCCGCATAGCCGAGATTGAGGAACTCGAAGTGATACTGCCAGCACTTGATGCCGAGGTTGATCAAGTCGTCGTAGTTCTTGATCAGGTGGTAGCCCTTGGATTCGCCGAGCGCCTCGGTGACCACCGAAATGTCCTCAAGATCCGGCAGGGGTGAAATCTGCAAGTCCTCGAGTTCCTTGATGGTGGCCTCCATCTTGACTTTCCACTTGGCCTCCAGCGCATCCCAGTTCTTGTAGTAGTAGCCGGCGCGTTCCATGAAGTTCGGCACGCGAGCGCCGATCTCGGCGCCGTCCTTGACCGGTACCGGCGAGATATAGACGTAGCCGTTGATCATGCGATGGTCGACGCCGCGCACCGGCGGCACCTGGAAGATGCGGTTGTTGAACTGCGACAGGGCGAGGAACCAGGCTTCGTCCCAGATCGTGTCGAAGGGATACAGCGGCTCCGGGTAATGCAGGCCGTCGTAGAACCAGAACGTCTCCTTTTCGTACTGGTTGCGCACCGGATCGTCGGTGACGAACTGGTACTGGTAGGGATACATCCGCTCCCAGCCTTCGGTGCCCGGAATTGTTTTGGCGCTTACATCGTGCGGAACGGGAAACTTCATTGGATGTCTCCTTTTGTAATTTTTGTGAATATCACATTAGTCGGGTCCGGGCCGGTGTCCGGAGCGGTGAAGATAACGCAAGGCTTGGGCCACCCACTCGTGATGCAGTGCAATAGTTCGCACCAGAGCAGGGAAGTCTGCATCGATTGCGAGCAAGGCCAGCAGTGCAATTGGCGATATTCGCAGGCGCAACAAAAATATTAACGGCATGTCCTCAAACGGGGCTGCGGCCGCGCCGACCGGGAGTGTCGACTGCTACTCAATTGGTCAAATTTTCCGCCGCCTTGCTTGAAAGTTGACCTTTCCATGACGTGCCGGAATCGGCGGCCGGCGATGGGTGAAAAGCTGATTGTTTGTCTTCAATCAAAAAAATCCCGGGGATAAGCGCCTACAATCAAGGATTGAGGAGAAGACACCGTGAGAGTGAGGCCATGACCAAGCTCCGTAGCGTCGGGCGTTCCACCAACGAAGATTTGCGCGCGCGCGTGCATTTTTGCGCCGATACCGGGCAGATCTGGCTGCATGAGCATCGCATGCTGCTGGTGCATGCCGAGGCGCAGGCGACATTGCGCAAGGAACTGATCGACACCCTGGGCATGGACCGCGCCAAGGGACTGCTGACCCGCATGGGCTACGCGTCCGGTGTGCGCGACGCCGAACTCGCCCGCACCCGCGCCGAGGATTCCACCGACCTCGAAGCCTTCATGACCGGCCCGCAGCTGCATACGCTGGAGGGCATCGTGCGGGCGACCCCGGTCAAGGTCGAACTCGACCGCCATGCCGGAACCTTCTACGCCGAGATCCTCTGGGAGCATTCCTGGGAAGGACAATGGCATCGCCACCACTATGGCATGCACAGCGAACCGGTGTGCTGGACACAGATCGGCTACGCCTGCGGCTACACCTCGGCGTTCATGGGGCGCACCATTCTCTACAAGGAAGTCGAATGTACCGGGATGGGCCACAACAGTTGCCGCATCGTCGGCAAGACCCCGCAGTTCCACGACCCCTTCGGCCTGACCCTGGCCTGCCGCGCCGACGAGCAGCGCCGCACCGCCTTCGTGAGCTACCTGCGAACCGCGAACCTGGTCGGGTCCGGCG
>JANMTA010000283.1:0-3038 GCA_031389965.1 Betaproteobacteria bacterium | reverse complement strand
TGGAGGCGGACCGATGCCAACATGCAACTGATGGCACGCGAACGCGGCGCAGCATTGTTTCGTCTCATCCAGCTGACGCGCGAATGGAACGCGCGACACGACGGCGTCTATGTTCCGGTTACGCCGACCACGCGACCGAATCCCTGGCTTGATCACGAGCGGCGCGACCTGGTGACCCACGAAGGCATCGAGCTGACCATGATCAACCAGGCTTTCATGACCCGCCAACTCGCGGAAATCGCGCGCCAGGCCGACGGCATCCAGATTCACCTCACCAGCCTCAAGCCCTTGCGCCCGGCCAACCGGGCCGACGCCTGGGAGGCGCAGGCCCTGAGTCGTTTCGAAGCGAGGTTGGACGAACTCGTGGAACTTATTCCCGGAGAAGTGCCCGTGCATCGCTACATGGCACCGCTCAAGGTGACCACGCCCTGCCTTTGATGTCATGAACGGCAGGGCTACGAGGTCGGCCTGGTGCGTGGCGGGATATCGGTCACCATGCCGTCCGCGCAGTTGCTGGAGGTGCGGGATGCGGCGCGCATTCGCTCGGGCATGATTCACCTTCTGGTGTTTGGCGTGGTCGCGGCCCTGCTGCAACTGCAGTTGTCACGCACCCGCAGTCACATGCGCACGCCGGCCAACCCGTGCGTTTCGTGGCTACCCTGGCGGATATCACACACAGCAAGCAACTGGAAGAGGAACTGCGGCATCGGGCCTACCACGATCCGCTGATCGACTTGCCCAATCGAGCGCTGTTCGCCGACCGTCTGCGGGTTGCCATCCTTCAGGCGCAGCGCCACAAGCGCAGCTTTGCCCTGTGCTTCATCGATCTGGACTACTTCAAGCCGGTAAACGACCAGTTCGGCCATGCCGCCGGCGATGACCTGCTGGTCGAGACGGCGCAACGCCTGGCGCATATGTCAGGATGGCGCGGCCTGATCAAGCGATCCTGAAAGGGCGACCTGACTCGAACCCTCTTCAGCCTCTTTTCGCTTTGCCGTAACGCCGGCGCCGACTTTCAATTCAGCGTACGCGCCAACAGGATACGAAATTCCCGAACCAGATCGTCGTACTGCGCGTTATTGCCGAGCAGGGTGAACAGGTCGAGCATGGTCTTGCGCGCGGCGTCGTCCTGCCACTTGCGCTCGCGGCGCACGATGTCCAGCAACTGCTCCAGCGCCGGGCGGTAGTCCTGCGCCAGGGCCAGCGCATTCGCCAGTTGCAGGCGGGCATCGAGATCGTCGGCATTGGCGGCGATGCGTGCCGCGAGTGCCATCGGGTCGGCGCCGCCGCCGGCCGCCACCAGTTTCAGTCGTGCCTGCAGCGCGGCAACACGGGCCGTGTCGCGCGCCTTGTGCGCCAGCGCGTCGAGGATCGCCTGCGCAGCGTCGACCTGGCCCATGTCGATGTGGATTTCGGCGAGATCGAGTTGCACGGTCTCGTTGGCCGGATCGAGTTCGCGCGCATCGGCCAGCAGCGATGCGGCGACGTCCGTATCGCCCCGCGCCCGTGCTTCCCGGGCGGCGACCCGCAAGGGTTCGGCGGGGGAAGGCAGCAGGCCATCGATGAAGGCGCGGATCTGCGCTTCGGGCAGGGCGCCGGTAAATTCATCGACCAGTTCGCCATTGACGAAGGCCTTGACGCTGGGGATGCTACGCACCCCGTAGCGTGCCGCGAGTGCCTGATCCCGGTCCGAGTTCAGCTTGGCCAGGATGAAGCGCCCGCCATACTCGGCGGCAAGTTTTTCCAGCATCGGCTTGAGGGCGCGACAGGGCGCGCACCACTCCGCCCAGAAGTCGACCAGCACCGGGGCGCGGTGCGAGGTGGCGATGACTTTTTCCTGGAAGTCGGCCGCGCCGACGTCGAACGAGAAGGGGTTCATGGGTAGCGATGTTTCGCGAAAATCTGTCGTCCCGCAGTTTCTCAGGCTTGGTCGCACAAGGCAATTGGGTGCGGGCAGGTGCGGGCAAACGCGCATGGCCGGCATACGTCGCAGGGTATAATCCGCGCCTTGGATTTCCATCCCACCCCTTACCCGCCCCGGTCCGTCCATCATGGCTGAATTCCTTGCCCTGCGGGGCTCTGCTGCGTTTTCGGCGCCCCGTCTGGCGCGCCTGAAAAAGTCCGTCGGTGAAGACATTGCGGGGCTTCGGCTGACCGCCGAACACTGGTATTTCATCGAACTCGAAACGGCGCTGAATGCCGATGAAACGACCCGGCTGAAGGACTTGCTGGGCATCCCGGAACAACTGCTGGCGTCGCCCGAAGGCGATCTGTTGCTGGTCACGCCGCGCCTCGGCACGATTTCCCCGTGGAGTTCGAAGGCCACCGACATCGCGAGGAATTGCGGCTTCGCCGCGGTGAAGCGCGTCGAGCGCGGGGTTGCCTACCATGTGGCCTGCCATGCAAAGGGGGCGAACGGGAAGTCGGCGCCGCATTTGCGTGAAATTTCTGCACGCCTCCATGACCGCATGACCGAGTCGGTGCTGGATTCCGTCGATGCGGCGCAAGCCCTGTTTCATCATGTCGAGCCGCAGCCGCTGACGAGCATCGATCTGCTCGGCGGCGGGCGCGCCGCGCTGGTTGCGGCCAATCGAGAGCTGGGCCTGGCGCTGTCGGAGGACGAGATCGATTACCTGGCGGACAACTTCGCCAGACTCGGCCGCAATCCCACCGACGTCGAGCTGATGATGTTCGCCCAGGCCAATTCCGAGCACTGCCGGCACAAGATTTTCAACGCAAGCTGGACGGTGGATGGCGAGGCGCAGCCGCTGTCCTTGTTCGGCATGATCCGCGAGACGCACAAGGCGCATCCTGAAGGCACCGTGGTGGCCTACTCGGACAATGCGGCGGTGATCGAGGGCGCGACCATCCGGCGCTTCTATCCGCGCGCCGATGGAGGCTACGAGTACGCCGAAGAACTCACGCACATCCTGGCCAAGGTCGAGACGCATAACCATCCGACGGCGATCTCGCCCTTTCCGGGTGCGGCGACCGGTTCCGGCGGCGAAATCAGGGATGAAGGAGCTACGGGCCGCGGC
>JANMTA010000205.1:0-1865 GCA_031389965.1 Betaproteobacteria bacterium | reverse complement strand
CAGGGCCGTGGCAGCTCAGGCACAGAGGCTGCACCGGCAGCGCCTTGACGAAGCGGTACTCGTTGCCGATCTTTTCGCCCTTCTCCAGCTTGGCGGGTGACTCGCCCGCCGCGGCGCGCTTGTCGAAATCTTCCAGCGCGGCTTTTTCCCAGGGATCCGGAATGGCCCGCGCGTCATTGCGCGCTTTCAGGCTGACGCGCTTGATCTTCCAGCCGGTCTGCTGCGAGATCTCGCCGGCCATTTTTGGCGCCATGTCCTTGCAGATCGGGATCGCGCCTTCGGGCCCGGACTTTTTGATCTCGTCCTGCAGGGCGACGATGAGTTTGGGCGGCAGGGTGGTCGCCACCTTGCGCGCTTCGGTCAGCAGCGCCTCATCGTTGGCGTGGGCCAGTGTCGCGGCGAATGGAGCGATCAGCGCGGCGCTGACAAGCAGGATTTTCTTCATGGATTTTCCTCCCGATGGTTGCGGAGGACAATTGTGCACAGCCTGCTACTGGTACGCCAATAGAATTATTTCAGACGGCGATCAGTGCGTGCTCAAGCCAGTCGTTGCAGCCGCTTTTCCAGTCGCGCCACGTCGTCGCGCAGCCGGTCGATGTCGCCTGAAAGGGCCGAGATATCCGCCCCGCGTGCGATCAGCGGTTGTTCCTCGGTGAAGTACTCGGCCAGGTTTGCGGCGAAGTTCTGCGCCGCCTGCTGTTGCCAGCCGGCAAATTCTCTGGTCCCGGCGACGATGCGGTGCGCCGCGATGTCGCCGACGAGTTTCGACAGGTCTTCCTCGGCATCCCAGCGCAGATTGCGGATGACGAATCCCAGCGCTTCGGCGAATTCGGCCGAACCTTCGATGCGCGCCGCCCGCATTACGGCGTCCTTGCCCTGCAGCGCCAAGAGCGGCGTTGCCGCAGGGAGCGAGATGCTTACTTCCAGTTCCGCGTCCGGCAGTGGCGCGGACAGGCAGCCGTCGGTACCGATCAAAAAAGCCGCCTCGAAAGGCGGCAGTTTGATCAGCGCGGAATGCCCGGCGAAAGGTGCCAGCTTTTCCCGCGCCCAGACCGCCTGCCCCAGCAAATGGTTGACCGCCGCTTGCAGCGGCATCGGCAAGGCCTGCATTGAAAGTAAGCGCCTGCGTCAGACTTGCTGGATGCCGGCGATATTCCAGCCGCGGCTGCCGTCGGTCGGCTTGACCAGATGCCAAACTTCGGCAAAGGCTTCCGCTGCGGCATTGTCTTCGCGCAACTGGCCGGAGAAGTGCACGCTGGCGATGTGGCGCTTGTCCTCGGTGACGACTTCCAGCAGTTCGGCGTTCAATTGCATGACGTCGGTTTCCTGTGCCTTGCTGCCGCGTTCCTGATACTGCATCTGGATTTCGGCGAACAGCTCGGGTGCGGTGAATTCGCGAATGTCGTCCATGTCGCCGCGGTCGTTGGCGGCCTGCAGGCGCACGAAGTTGAGTTTGGCCTGACGCAGGAAGCCTTCGACGTCGAAATCGGCGGGGATGTTGCGGGCAACCGCTCCAGCCACCGTAGCGCCAGTGCTCTGCGTCCCTCCGGGAACTCCCGAGGATTCGAATTGAGCCGGCGTGAAGTTCGCTGGTGCGGCATTGCCCGGCGCATTGGTCGCTCCCGCGCCGACGTATTGCATGCCGGTTTCGGGTGTGCGCTTCCTCATCAGCCAGCGTACGACAAAGAACGCGACTCCGACCAGCGCCAGGATCAGCAGCATGTCGGCCATGCCTTCGCCCAGGCCGAAGTGCGAGAGCAGGGCGGCAATACCGAGACCGGCCGCTAGTCCGGCCAAAGGCCCGAGGAATCGGCTCATGCCCGCAGGTTTGGCGGCAGCAGCAGGGGCAGCAACAGCGGACGGGG
>JANMTA010000175.1:0-14835 GCA_031389965.1 Betaproteobacteria bacterium | reverse complement strand
GGCTACTGGGTGGAAAACGGCGAAATCGCCTATCCGGTGGAAGAGATCACCATCGCCGGCAACCTGCGCGAAATGTTGCGCGGCATTGCCGCCATCGGCAATGACATCGAGGTGCGCGGGTCGAAGCAGGTCGGTTCGATCCTGGTCGAGCGCATGACGATAGCGGGGACCTAGCCTCGCAAAAAGTCGGCGCTGGCGACACGGCCGCTGCGGTTGGCGGCCGCGGTCAGGGTGAGCGGGCGCTGTCGATGTCGGCCAGATTGCGTTCGTCGACGTAGACCCGGACCGCTTCGCTGCTCGCGCCGGAAAAGCAGGTGACGATGACGTTGCTGACCGGCGCCGACTTGAACAATACCTCGACCGCGCAACGGCCGTAGGCGCTTTCGATGGTGGCCAGCAGGTTGCGCGCGTAGGGGCTGGCGAGCTGGCCGTCGAGGATCAGGTTGGCCAGCATGACGCCGCCGGGCTTCAAGGCGTGCCGCGTGTCGCGCCAGAATTCGCGCGTCACCAGGTGGCCGGGGATAGCGGTGCGGGCGCTAAAGACATCCACCACGATTGCATCGAAGCGGCGTTCGGTCTCGATCACGAAGCGGCGCGCGTCGGTGGCGATGAATTCGCCGCTGGCCGCTTCGCGCAGGAAATCACGCTCGGCGATGGCGCGGATGGCCGGATCGATATCCACGTAGGTGTAACGATTCAGGGCTTCGCGGTGCGACAGGGTGAAGCCGCCGGCACCCAGCACCAGGATGTCGCGGTCGCTGAAGCGCAGATCATCGAGCAGGATGCGCCGCAGCTGCTGCACGTAGCGCGCATACCGCGGCGGCTCGCTATTGTCGATCACCGATGCATGCTGGTTGTTGACCAGGAAGGCGCGCGGCGACAGCATGCCTTCGCGCATCACGGACTCCACCGCGTAATCGGCGTAGGCCGTATCGGCGCGCTGCCGGTCGCCGAGGTTGGCCGCTACGCTGAGCGCGGTCACGGCGATCAACAGCGTCGTCGTCAGCGGTCGCGGCCGCTGCACCAGCGCGGCGCCGGCGACCAGCATCAAGGCGCCGAGCAGCACCGCGGCCCAGACGCCGAACAGTTGCATGATGACGAGGGACAGCGTGACGGAACCGAGAAAGGAACCCAGCGTCGACCAGTACAACGCGCGTCCGGCCGCTTCGCCGCTGCGCTGCGCGCGCATCAAATTGGTCAGGATTGGCACCGTCTGCCCCAGCAGCCAGGCCAGAGGACAAAGAATCGCGCCGATGAAAATCAGGTAGGCCATCGCTGCCGAGCTTCCGGCGAAGATGGCATTGACGCTGCCGCCTGCCAGACCGGCGCCCATCAGTGCGGCAGAGATCAGGAAATTGCGCGCCACCACGCTGCGATAGTCAGCGGCGACGCGGCTTCCGGAGTGGTAACCGAGTGCCAGGGCGAGCAGGAACAGGCCGATGGTCGGCGCCGTGACCACGATGGAACTGCCGACGTGCGGTATCAATCGGCGCAAGGCGATGATTTCGGCGCCGAGCGAACAATAGCCTTCGATGAAAACGATGGTGAAGAGGAGACGTGGCGACATCGCGGCAAGGGAGATGGCAGGGATCGCGACTTTACCGCATGAGCTCTGCGCAGCGGGATTCCCGAAAGTTCCCAAAGGGACGCACAGCGCTGGCACTGGCGGCACGGCGACTTGTCGATCCATGAACGGCGCATCAGAAGAATTTACAGGCGATTGCCCGCAACGTACCATGCGTCCATTCCATGCTCATCGGGGTGCCGATCGTGTCGGTGCAAGACAAGCTGCTTTGCGGGAAAGCGTTGTGAGTGTTCCTTCGGCCGTTGCCTGGACCGAGCAGGGCGAAACACGTTCGCTGCGCTGGCAATCCGAGAGCGGCAATCCGCCGCCAAAAAAGCTCATCGTCGTCGATGACCGCATCACTGCGGACGAGGCCTGGCGTCTGGCGTGCGAGGGTACTGCCCTGCTCTGGCGCGGCGATTTCCAGAACGCGCGCCAGTTGCTGCAGGCCATTGCCCGGCGCATCGAGCGCAAGCCACGCAAGCTGTTGCGCACGACAGCGGCTCCCGCCGAGGCTTTCCATCTTTATCGCTTGGCCCAATTGCAGCGCGCCCGTACGCTGGGCATGTTGCTGTTGCCCTTCGAAGACGATTACCGGATTCCGCTGCGACGGGCGCCCGACGTAACTGAGGCATGTGTCGAGGCCTACGGACCGGCGACCGGCCCTTTCGTCGCGTCCTTGCGCGAACTGCTGGGCTTGATCGGGGCGCACGAATGGCGCAAGACGGGTGTCGATGTCCCGGCACTGGGCGCGCGTATCCATCCGCATTACGGCGTGTTTGCGCCGGTGCGCGGCGAGTACGTCGACCTGGTGGCTGCCGCACCTCTGCCTGCGGCCTGCACGGAGGCCTTCGACATCGGCACCGGCACCGGGGTGCTGGCGGCCGTGCTGGCGCAGCGCCGTGTCGAGCACATCGTCGCCACCGATCAGGATCCGCGCGCGCTGGTTTGCGCCGCAGAGAACATTGCACGACTGGGGTTGGCGGGGCGGGTGGACGTGCTGAACGCGAACCTGTTCCCTCCGGGACGCGCGGCACTGGTGGTATGCAATCCGCCCTGGCTGCCGGGCCGTGCCGCGACTCCGCTCGAGCGCGCCGTATATGATCCGGACAGCCGGATGCTGAAGGGCTACATCAGCGGGCTTGCTGCTCATCTGCAGCCGGGCGGCGAGGGCTGGCTGATACTTTCCGACCTTGCCGAGCACCTGGGTCTGCGCACGCGCGCCGAACTGCTGGCGGCATTTGATCAGGCGCGGCTCACTGTCCTGGGACGAATCGACGCCAGGCCCATCCATCCGCGGTCGGCAGACAAGACTGACCCGCTTCATGCGGCACGTGCCGCCGAACTGACCTCGCTCTGGCGCCTCGCGGCGTGCTGATGCTTGCCCCCGGCGCGCGGCCAAGAGCAGCAGCGCCCGACAGGCAAGGCGATGATGTCTTCGTGGAGTTGGTGTAGTATCGCCGGGCGATCCCCGGTAAGAAGGGATTGAACCATTCCGCCGCACAACGGTACCGAAGAATATCTATAGGAGAGTTTTCAATGGAACGTCGTGATTTCATCAAGCACGCTGGCATCGCCGGCATTCTGGCGGCGGGCGTCGCTCCCGCAGTATACGCTCAGGGAGCTACGGTCCGCTGGCGTTTGGCTTCCAGCTTCCCCAAGGCGCTGGACACGATCTTCGGCGCGGCCGATGAATTTTCCAAGAAAGTAAGCGAGATGTCCGGCGGCAAGTTCACCATTTCGGTGCATGCCGGCGGCGAACTGGTGCCGCCCTTCGGCGTGGTGGATGCCGTGCAGCAGGGCACCGTCGAATGTGCCCATACTGCGCCCTACTACTTCTTCGGCAAGGACGAAACCTTTGCCATGGATTGCGCCATTCCCTTCGGCCTCAATTCGCGCCAGATGACGGCCTGGATGTACGAAGGCAACGGCCTCAAGCTGTTCCGCGAGTTTTACAAGGGCTTCAACATCGTCAATTTCCCGATGGGCAATACCGGCGCGCAGATGGGCGGCTGGTATCGCAAGGAACTCAAGTCGATTGCCGACATCAAGGGCCTCAAAATGCGCATCGGCGGTTTCGGCGGCAAGGTTCTGGAACGCATCGGTGGTGTGCCGCAGAACATTCCCGGCGGCGAGATCTACCAGGCGCTGGAGCGCGGCACCATCGATGCCACGGAGTGGGTGGGTCCCTACGACGACCAGAAGCTGGGCTTCCACAAGGTGGCCAAGCACTACTACTACCCGGCCTGGTGGGAGGGCGGACCGCAACTCAGCCTTTACGTGGGTACCAAGGCCTGGGATGCCCTGTCAGCCGAATACAAGGCCATGGTCGAGTGCGCGGCGGCCATCGCCCACATCGACATGCAGGCCAAGTATGACGGCAGGAACCCGAAGGCACTGAAGGAACTGGTGGGCGCCGGGACGCAGTTGCACCGCATGCCGAAGGACATCATGGAGGGCGCTTTCAAGGCAGCAATGGAGTTGTACGGCGAACTGAGCGCGAAGAACGCCAACTGGAAGAAGATCTACGAAGACTACGCCGTTTTCCGTCGTGACCAGAACCTGTGGTTCCGCTATGCCGAAGCTGGCTTCGACGATTTCATGCAGTCGCAGAAGCTGTAAACGCTGTCAGCCGCGATCAGCGAACCCCGCGTGGCGCGAGCCCGCGGGGTTTTTTCATGGTGCCCGGCCGGCGTACAAAAAAACCGCAGCCTGATCTGCGGTCCGGGCGAAGCGCAGCTCCGCACTACTTTTTCTGCCGGGCTTCCTCCTCCAGGGCGCGCTTGATCGCGGCCATCGGGTCTTCTTCCTTGTCGGCCGGCTTTGCGTCAGTCCCGGAGGCAGTTCCGGACTGGGTGGTGCCCTTGTCGCCTTCCGCCGCCGGTGTGCCGAACACCTTGCCCTGATCCATGTCCTTGTTGCCATAGCCGCCTGGCTCGGGCGCTATCAGCTCGATCTTCGATGTGTCGACAACCTGTTCCTTGTCGAGGAAGGTGGTGACGATCTCCGGCCAGATGATGATCAGGCTGACCATGAGGATCTGCAGCCCCACCCAGGGCAGGGCGCCCCAATAGATATCGGAGGATTTGACCTCCTTCGGCGCGATGCCGCGCAGATAGAACAGCGCAAAGCCGAAGGGCGGGTGCATGAAGGAGGTCTGCATGTTCACGCACAGCAGTACGCCCAGCCAGACCAAGTCAATACCCAGCTTCGCCGCCACGGGGGCGAGCAAGGGGACGATGATGAAGGCGATCTCGAAGAAGTCGAGAAAGAAGGCGATGAAAAAGATGAACAGGTTCACGAAGATCAGGAAACCCGTGCGCCCTCCCGGCAGGTCCGCGAGCATGTGCTCGATCCAGATCGAGCCGTCGACGCCCTGAAACACCAGGCTGAAAACCGTGGACCCGATCAGGATGAACAGCACCATGGCGGTGATCCGCATCGTGGTTTCCATGCCCTGCATCACCAGCGTCCAGGAGAGGCGCTTGTGCATCGCCGCCAGCACCATGGCGCCCACGGCGCCCAGCGCCCCGGCCTCGGTCGGCGTTGCCATGCCCGTGAAGATCGTGCCCAGCACCAGGAAGATCAGCACGATGGATGGCACCATGCCCCAAAGCACGCGGCGCCACAGCGCCCAGCCGCGCAAGGTGCGTGCTTCTTCGGGCAAGGCCGGCACCCAGTGCGGGCGCACCAGCGAGAGGACGAAGATGTAGAGGATGAACAGGCCCGTCTGGATGATCGACGGGCCGATGGCGCCGGCGTACATGTCGCCGACCGACTTGCCGAGCTGGTCGGCCAGGATCACCAGCACCAGCGACGGCGGGATGACCTGGGTGATGGTGCCGGAGGCGGCGATGACGCCGGTGGCGGTCTTCATGTCGTAGCCGTACTTCATCATGATCGGCAGCGAGATCACGCCCATGGCGATGACCGAGGCCGCGACGGTGCCGGTGATGGCGCCGAGGATGGCGCCGACCACGATCACCGCATAGGCCAGTCCGCCGGGGACGCTACCGAAGAGTTGACCGGTGCCTTCCAGCAGGTCTTCCGCCAGGCCGCAGCGCTCGAGGATGGCCCCCATGAAAGTGAAGAAGGGAATCGCCAGCAGCAGTTCGTTGGAGAGGATGCCGAAGATGCGCAGCGGCAGGTTGGACATGAACTCAGGGCCGAAGAAGCCCAGCTGGATCGAGGCATAGCCCGCGAACAAGCCCAGTGCGGCCAGCGAAAAGGCCACAGGAAAGCCGATCACCATGAAGATGACCAAGCCCGCGAACATGATCGGGGCCATGTTTTGCATGGTGATCATTGCAGTGGCCTTTCGTAGTGGGTGTCCATCTCGTAGATGTTCATCAGGAAGCCGATGCGCTTGATGATCTCGGACACGCCCTGGATGGCCAGCAGCCCGAAGCCGACCGGCAGCAGCGCTTTCACCGGCCAGCGGAGCAGGCCGCCGGCATTGCCGGACATTTCGCTCGTGGCGTAGGACGTCAGGACCGTCGGTACGGAGGCCCAGGCCAGAAACATCACGCCAGGCATCAGGAAGATGATCATGCAAACGAGATCGAGCTTTGCCTGGGTGCGTGGTTTCAATCTGGAGTACATGATGTCGACGCGCACGTGCTCGTTCATCTTGAGCACATAGGGCGCGCCAAGCAGGACCACGCCGGCAAACATGTACCACTGCAGTTCCAGCCAGGCATTCGAGCCCATGCCGAAAGCGTAACGGACGGTTGCATTGACGGCGCTGACCAGGCAGGACAGCAGTATCAGCCAGACCGCGATGCGGCTGACGCGCGAGTTCATGGCGTCAATCCAGCCGGCGATGCGCAACAACATTTTCATGAATGACTCCTCTTGGGGCTTGAAGTCGCGCTCTATGGCGCTGGCGTTTGAATTCCCGGACAAGATTAATCTGGAATCATTGACGTTGCCAGCTTTTTTTGCTGGACACGGCAGAAATACGGGTAAACTCCAATGCGACGATATGCTGTCCGTGTGCGGTTTGCCGGCAGGATCGCCATTGAAGAAAAGGGAGCTCATGTTCAAGCACATTCTCGTACCCACTGACGGTTCGGACCTGTCGCGCGACGCCGTGGCGAAGGCGGTGGTCTTTGCCGGGGAGATCGGCGCACGCATCACCTTTTTCTATGCATGGCCAGCGCACAAGGGCTATCTCTTTGGCGAGGGCGCGCTCGACAGCCACATGAACCAGGATGACTTTGCCGAGGCAATGCAGAGCCAGGCGAATGAAATTCTGGCCGCGGCCACAGCAGTCGCAACGGATGCCGGCGTGCCTTCGGCAACGCAGGCGGAAGCGTCGGAGGCCCCATCCGAGGCGATCATTGCGGCGGCGACCCGTTGCGCGTGTGACGTGGTGTTCATGGCATCCCATGGTCGGCGCGGCGTCAGCGGGCTTCTGCTTGGCAGCGAAACGATGAAGGTTCTCACGCATTCCAAGATCCCTGTCCTCGTCTATCGCTAAGTCACTAGACGGCTGCCATGCCCTGGGGCTGGCAGCAATTTTTCATGGAGCCGCCCGTTCATAAAGTGTCCGCAACCCGATTCTGTATTGTTCGTCACGGAGAAACCGACTGGAACGGCGAGAAGCGCATCCAGGGACAGATCGACATCGACCTCAACCGCGCCGGGCGGACGCAGGCGTACGCCGTGGCGAAAGGCCTGCGCGGGCAGGGGTTCGCGGCGATTTACAGCAGCGACCTGCTGCGCGCCTGGCACACGGCGCAGATCGCCATGGCGGGGCGGCAAATCGCCGTGTCGCCGGCGCCGACTTTGCGGGAACGCGATTTCGGCGTGATGCAGGGGCTTACCGCCGCGGAAGCGCGGCTGGCCAGGCCGCATGCCCATGGCCATCATCAGGCGCGGACACCGCACTATGACTACGAGACCGGCGAATCCCTGATTGTTTTCGCCGCGCGCGTGACGGCCGGGCTGCAAGGTATGGCCGAGCGCCACCCGGGCCAGAACGTGCTCGCCTTTACCCACGGTGGCGTGCTCGATGTGGTTTATCGCGCCGCTACGGGCCGGGCGCTGGACGCGCCGCGCGATTTTTCGCTGCCGAATGCGGCTTTCAACTGGCTGGAATACGGCGAGGCCGGCTGGCAGTTGATTTCCTGGGCGGATTGCCGCCACTTGCAGCGGGCGCTCGACGAGGTCACGGGCTAGGGCAACTGGCGGGCCGTTGGGCGCGGGTGCTAAAATCCGCGCCTTCCCATCCCTCTCCGGATCCCGCCATGTTTGCCAAGCAGAACACCCTCGCCAAGAGCGATCCCGAACTCTGGGCCGCGATCCAGAACGAGAACCGTCGCCAAGAAGATCATATCGAGCTGATCGCCTCGGAGAACTACGTGTCCTGGCCGGTTATGGAAGCCCAGGGCTCGCAACTGACCAACAAGTACGCCGAGGGCTATCCGGGCAAGCGTTACTACGGTGGCTGCGAATATGTCGATGTCGCCGAGCAACTGGCCATCGACCGCGCCAAAAAGCTGTTCGGCGCCGACGCCGCCAACGTCCAGCCGAACTCCGGCTCGCAGGCCAACCAGGCGGTGTTCATGGCCTTCCTCAAGCCGGGCGACACCATCCTCGGCATGAACCTCGCGATGGGCGGCCACCTGACGCATGGCTCGTCGGTCAACATGTCCGGCAAGTGGTTCAACGTCGTGCCCTATGGCCTCGACGAGAACGAGGAAATCGACTACGCGGAAATGGAAAGGCTGGCGCATGAGCACAAGCCCAAGTTGATCATCGCCGGCGCCTCGGCCTATGCATTGAGGATCGACTTCGAGCGTTTTTCGAAAGTGGCAAAGGCGGTCGGCGCCATTTTCATGGTGGACATGGCCCACTATGCCGGCCTCGTCGCCGCCGGCTTCTATCCGAACCCGGTGCCGCACGCCGACGTGGTGACCTCGACCACCCACAAGACCCTGCGCGGCCCGCGCGGCGGACTGATCCTGATGAAGGCCGAGCATGAAAAGGCCATCAACTCGGCGATCTTCCCCGGCCTGCAGGGTGGCCCGCTGATGCACGTCATCGCGGCCAAGGCGGTGGCCTTCAAGGAGGCCATGACACCCGGGTTCCGTGACTATCAGGAGCAGGTGATCGACAACGCCCAGGTGATGGCCAAGGTGCTCAAGAGCCGTGGCCTGCGCATCGTTTCCGGGCGCACCGAGTCGCATGTTTTCCTGGTCGATCTGCAGGCCAAGAACATCACCGGCAAGGATGCCGAAGCGGCGCTCGGTCGCGCCCACCTCACGGTGAACAAGAACGCGATTCCCAACGACCCGCAAAAGCCCTTCGTCACCAGCGGCATCCGCCTCGGCACGCCGGCCATGACCACGCGCGGCTTCACCGAGATCGAAGCCGAGCAGGTCGCCAACCTGATCGCCGACGTGCTCGATGCACCGCATGACGAAGCGGTGCTGACGCGTGTGCGCGGTGAAGTTTCGGCCATGTGCAAGAAATTTCCGGTGTATGGCTGAGTGAAATGAAATGCCCCTATTGCAGCGACGAAAATACCCAGGTCGTTGATACCCGGGAGAACGAGGACGGCGACACCGTGCGTCGTCGTCGACGCTGCCTCGCCTGCGACAAGCGCTTCACCACCTACGAGCGGGTCGAGCTGCAGCTGCCGCAGGTGGTCAAGAAGAACGGTAGCCGCACCGAGTACGAGCGCGACAAGCTGAAGGCCAGCATGATGCTGGCAATGAGGAAGCGCCCCGTGACCACCGAAAGCATCGACCTGGCGCTGGATCGCATCGAGGAAAAGCTGGTGCAGCTGGCGCTGCGCGAAGTGGCGTCGGATCGCATCGGCGAACTGGTGATGCGCGAGCTGAAGAGGCTGGACAAAGTGGCCTATATCCGCTTCGCCTCGGTGTATCGCAATTTCGAGGACGTCGACGAGTTTTCCGAAGCCATCCGCGAAATCAAGAAGCCGCGGCAGCCCCGGGCGAAATCGTGACGGGCCGCGGCAGATGAGCGCCGCATGAGCTTTTCGGCGGAAGACCACGGTTTCATGGCGCGCGCCCTGCAACTGGCGCAGCGCGGGCTCTACAGCACCACTCCCAATCCTCGCGTCGGTTGCGTCATGGTTCGCGATGGTCGCGTCATCGGCGAAGGTTGGCACGAACGGGCCGGGCTGCCGCACGCCGAAGCCGTCGCGCTGGATGCAATAGTCGGCGCCGGCGCCACGGCGCGCGGCGCCACGGCCTACGTCACGCTGGAACCCTGCAGCCACTTCGGCCGCACGCCGCCCTGCGCCGACGCCCTGATTGCGGAAGGTGTCAGTCGCGTGGTGGTGGCGATGCAGGATCCGAATCCGCTGGTGGCGGGCCAGGGTCTGGCGAAACTGGCGGCGGCCGGCATCGATGTCGCCAGCGGCCTGCTCGAATCTGAAGCGACCGAACTCAACAGCGGTTTCGTTTCGCGCATGACGCGCGGCCGGCCCTGGCTGCGTTTGAAAATCGCCGCCAGCCTGGACGGCAAGACCGCGCTCAACAACGGCCTCTCGCAATGGATTACCGGAGCCGATGCACGGCGCGATGCCCACGGCTGGCGCGCACGCTCCTGCGCGGTGCTGACCGGCATCGGCACGGTGAAAGACGACAATCCGCGGCTTACAGTTCGTGAAGTGCCGACCACGCGCCAGCCGCTCAGGGTGGTGATCGACAGCCGGCTCGAAACGCCGCTCGACGCGGCCGTGCTGGAAGGTGGCAATGTGCTGATCGCCGCGGCGCAGGAGAATGCGGAACGCGCCGGTGCTTTGCGCGCGCGTGGCGCCGAGATCGTGCTGCTGCCCAATGCAAACGGCAAAGTGGAACTGGTCGACCTGTTGCAGGAACTCGGCCGGCGCGGCATCAACGAAGTGCTGGCCGAAGCCGGCACCCGGCTCAACGGTTCGTTGCTGAGCGAGGGCTGCGTCGACGAACTGCTGATCTACCAGGCACCGATTCTGCTCGGCGATGCCGCGCGCGGCATGTTCGGTTTGGCGGAACTCACCGATCTGGCCGGCGCCCGACGCCTCAACATCATCGAGCGCCGTGCCGTTGGCGCCGACTTTCGCATTCGAGCCCGCCTTGCGTGAAGCGAAGGAAGATGACGGCCATCGCGATTTTCCCGGCCGCGGGCTGCTGATCAACATTTTGCGCGTGTTCCATATCGCGGGCCTGGCGGGGCTATCGGCGGTAGTGCTGGGTGGCGCCGGTGCGGCCGGGAACTGGGGTGGCATGATGGTGATCTCGGGCTTCGGCATTGTCGCTCTCGATGCCTGGGCCAACCCGTTCTACTTCCGGCAGGCCAAGGGCCTGGGCACCCTGCTGAAGATTGCGCTGGTGGTCCTGCTGGTGCTCTGGGAGCGCGGACGCCTGCCCCTGTTCTGGTTCGTGCTGGCCTTCTCGGTTGCACTCAGTCACGCGCCAGGACGCTTGCGGCATCGCCAGTTGTTCTGAAGCCAGTGGCCTGGGTGGCCGTCCCGCAAACAGCACAGCCCGGGTCGCGCGGCACCCGGATTTCGCGCCATTCCATGCCAAGACCGTCGAGCAGCAGCAGGCGTCCGGCGAGGCTGGTGCCGCAACCGATCACCAGCTTGAGGGCTTCCGCGGCCTGCACCGTGCCGATCATGCCGGTGATCGGCGCGAACACGCCCATCACCGCGCAGCGCACTTCCTCCACATCCTGCCCTTCCGGAAACAGGCAGTGGTAGCAGGGCGCGTCGGCCTGGCGTGAATCGAATACCGCGACCTGGCCGTCGAAACGGATCGCGGCACCCGACACCAGGGGCTTCGCGAACTTGACGCAGGCGCGGTTGACGGCATGGCGCGTGGCGAAGTTGTCGCAGCAGTCGAGCACGATGTCGGCCAGCGCAACTTCCTCGTCCAGCCGCTGTCCCGCGAGGCGCTCGGTGAGTGCGATGACATGACATTCGGGATTCAGTTCGCCCAGCGTGCGTTTGCCGGATACGGACTTTTCCATGCCTACCGCATCGCTGCGATGCAGGATCTGGCGCTGCAGGTTGGTCAGGTCCACCGTGTCGCCGTCGGCCAGCACCAGGGTGCCGATCCCGGCCGAGGCCAGGTAGAAGGCCGCCGGCGAACCCAGGCCGCCGGCGCCGATCACCAGCGCGCGCGTATTGACGATGTTTTGCTGGCCTTCGATGCCGATCTGCGGCAGCAGGATATGGCGGCTGTAACGCAGCAGCTGCTCGTCGGTCATCGTTCCTGTCTCAATTCCGGCGGTGTTTCGTCGTGGTCGCCGTGGGGATGGTGTTCCCAGGCTTTGGAATAGACATCGTGCGATTTCTTGATCAGGCGCTCGGGCACGCGCATGTTGCGCATCTGGGTTTCCTCGCAGAAATACACCACCGTGCGCATCAGCTTGCTGTAGAGGCTGTGGTCGAGATGAAAGCCCTGGCGTACCAGCGCGGCCTCGAGTCCTTCCAGCGAGTAGTCGCTGATTTCGTACCAGATCGACAGACTGTAGGGCGCGATGCCGGTATCGATTTCCATGCCTTCGAGTCCGGCCAGCAGCTTGCGGGCTTGCTCGACATGTTCCGGATGCTGGTGATCGAAGCGCAGTTCGCGGTGCTTGCGCGTGCCGGGCTGCGGCACGAAGGCTGCCGGACGCTTGCGCGGCTTGCCGTCGCGCTTTTCATCGCGCAACTCGCGGGCCTTTTCCGGCGTCATCCTGCTCATCGTTCGTGTCCCGCGGTCAAAGCTTGTGAAGAAGTCTCAACGCTTGATGATCTGCCAGGCCTTGAGCAGATTTACCGCCTGCCCCAACTGGTAGTCCTTCAGCGAGGCGAACTCGAGCGGTGCGTGCGGTGATTCGTCCGCCTCGTCGGTCTTGCTGTCCTTAGCGTCCTTCTTGCCCTTGGTCTGCGGCTTGGGCGCTGCCGGCTCGGCGGCCTTTTCCTTATCGCCGCCGAGATGGCGTTCGAGGTCGGCCTCACGCACACGCTCGCGCGAGCCGCCGTTGGCGTTTTCCTCGACGATGACGTCCGGCGTGATGCCCTTGGCCTGGATCGAGCGGCCCGAAGGCGTGAAGTAACGCGCCGTGGTGAGCTTGATCGCGGCATTGTTGGACAGTGGCAGGACGGTCTGCACCGAGCCCTTGCCGAAGGTCTGGGTGCCCATCACCACGGCGCGCTTGTGGTCCTGCAAGGCGCCGGCAACGATCTCCGAGGCGGAAGCCGAGCCGGCGTTGACCAGCACCACCATCGGCGTGGTCCTGGCCCAGGCCGGCAGGTTCTTCATGAAGTCGTCCTTGTGGCCGCGCTGGTAATCCTCCGGGCTCGCCATGTAGCGACGCTTGGCGTCTTCCGTGCGTCCGTCGGTCGAGGTGACCAGGGTATTGGGCGGCAGGAAGGCGGCGGAAACGCCGACCGCGCCGTTGAGCAAGCCGCCGGGATCGTTGCGCAGATCCAGCACCAGGCCCTTGATGCCGACGCCCTTGGCGTCCTTGTCGGCCTTGGCCAGCTTATCGAGGTGCTTCACCACGTCGGGCGCGGTTTCCTCCTGGAACTGGCTGACCCGCAGATAGCCGTAGCCGCCCTCGAGCAGTTTCGACTTGACGCTTTGCACCTTGATCTTCTCGCGCGTCAGCGTGACTTCGAAAGGCTTGGCTTCGCCCTTGCGCACGATGGTGAGCCTGATCTGGGTCTTCGGCTTGCCGCGCATTTTCTTGACGGCATCGCTGAGCGTGAGTCCTTTGACCAGGGTGTCGTCGAGCTTGATGATTAGGTCGCCCGATTTCAAGCCGGCCCTTTGCGCCGGGGTGTCATCGATCGGCGCCACGACCTTGACGAAGCCGTCTTCCATGCCGACTTCGATGCCGAGGCCGCCGAACTCGCCCTGGGTGCTGACCTGCAGGTCCTTGAAGGAGTCGGCATCCAGATAGGCCGAGTGCGGATCGAGATTCGCCAGCATGCCGCTGATGGCATGGGTGATCAGTTTCTTGTCATCGACCGGCTCGACATAGCCCTGCTTGATGGCGTTGTAGACATCGGCGAAGCTGCGCAGCTCCTCGATGGGCAGGGCCGAGGTGGCTGCATCCTTGCCCGCGCTGGCGGAAAAATTCAGGCTGATGAAAATGCCGGCGATCAGACCGGAAGCTATCAGACCCAGTTGTTTCAGCTTGCTGCTCATGGAAACTCCTTTAACAGCCGTGAAATGTGAAACGTGAAAAGTGAAACGCGTCGCGAGGGGCTTTACGTTTCACGTTTCACTTTTCACGTTTAACGATTTCCGGCCCATTTCAAGGGGTCGAAGGGCTGACCCCGATGCCTCAACTCGAAGTATAAACCCGAGTCGGGGTTGCCGCCGCTGTTTCCCACGGTGGCGACCGTTTCCCCATCCTTGACGCCGGCGCCCACCGCCGCCAGCAGGGATTCGTTGTTGCCATAGACGGAGAGGAAATCATTGCCGTGATCGATGATCAACAGGTTGCCGAAGCCGCGCAGCCAGTCCGAGAAGACCACGGCCCCGCCCGCCACGGCCCTGACCTCGGCGCCCTCGGCGGCGCGGATGAAAATTCCCTTCCAGGTCGCACCGCCTTCCGGCCTTGGCTGACCGTAGCGACCGGAAATCGTTCCCTTGACCGGCATGCGGAGATGACCGCGCTGGGCGGCGAAGACCCCGCCGGCATTACCCGGATCATGGTTTTTTATCCGCGGCGCCTTGGCCGCCGCCGTGCCGCCGGTGCCAGCGCTGTGCGTCTCTTGGGGAACTTTTGGCGCCGCCTTCTTCGTCGCCGCGATGCGCGCCAGGCCTTCGATCAGTTTGGCCAGCCGCTGCTCGTCCCGTTTCAAGGTGTCGATCTCACGCCGTTGCGCCTTGAGGCGGCCCCCTATGGCGGCCAGTGTCGTCAGGCGCTGCTTCTTGCGCTCGAGCAATTGCGCGCGGCTTTCCTGTTGCCGGCGTTCGATCTCGGCCAGCTGCGCCTGCCGTTCCCGCACGGCGTCCGCCAGGCTTTTTTTCTCGGCGGCGACGGTGCGCAATTGCTGGATCAGGTCGGCCTTGGCGCGCGAGAGCTGGGTCAGGAAGTACTTGTCGCGCGCCGACTGGTTGGGGTCGTGGCCCGAGAGCAGCAACTTCAGCGCATCCGAGTCGCCACCGACAAACTGTCGATTGAGCAGACGCGCCAGCTGATTTTGCTGCGCGCCTGTCTGGCGGTCCAGCCGCTGGCTCTGCGCCTCAAGGTCGCTTAATTGGGCTTTCAGTTCGCTGCGTTCCGCGCCCAGTTCATGCAGGCGCCGATTGACG
>JANMTA010000174.1:0-1960 GCA_031389965.1 Betaproteobacteria bacterium | reverse complement strand
GCAAGGTAGAATTCCGCCTGCACTACGAGTTTTCCAGCCATCTGCTGGAAAAGGTGCTCGGTCCGGTGTTCAATCACATCGCCAACACCTTCGTAGATTCCTTCGTCAAATGGGCACAGAAAGTCTATGGCTGAAACCATCCACGTCGAGCTTGTGTATGCCCTGCCTGCGATCCAGGACGTCATCGGCCTGGACCTTCCAGCAGGCAGCACCGTCGGTCAGGCCATCCAAGCCTCGGGCCTGCTGGCGAAACATCCGGATATCGACCTGGCGAAGAACAAGCTCGGCATCATTGCCAAACTGGCCAAGGTCGATACCGCCTTGCGCGACCGCGATCGGGTGGAAATCTACCGGCCTCTGATTGCCGACCCCAAGGAAGTGCGCAAACAGCGTGCGGCGGAGGGGAAAGTGATGAAAAAAGGCGGCGGCGAGGCCGGCGAAGCCTGAGCTTTATCCCGAAAGTTATGTCTCCGGCTCTGCCGGAGACGGTATCCCTTGCGGACGGCGCTGGCGCTACGGCGCGGGCTCAAATAAGCGGCCCGCGCTCTCGCGTATAATGCGTTTTTAGTTCCGGCCGCTCCGCTTAACGCCGGTGAGGCCGGCGTTAGCCTTCACTGGAAACTGCGTTTCGGAACAAAACAAGGAAAACAATTATGCGACTGCTCCAGAAGGCGCTGACGTTTGACGACGTCCTCCTGGTACCTGCCCATTCGGCGATCCTCCCCCGCGATGTCAGCCTCGCCACCCGCCTTACCCGCAAGATCAACTTGAACCTGCCCCTGCTCTCCGCCGCCATGGATACGGTGACGGAAGCGCGCTTGGCCATCGCCCTTGCCCAGGAAGGCGGCATCGGAATTGTGCACAAAAACCTGAACCCCAAGGCGCAGGCCGCCGAAGTGGCCAAGGTCAAGCGTTTCGAATCCGGTGTGCTGAAAGACCCGATCACCGTGCCGCCGACCATGACGGTGCGCGAGGTGCTGGCGCTGACGCGGGCTCACCGGATTTCAGGTTTGCCGGTGGTGGAGAACGGCGTGGTGGTCGGCATCGTTACCAACCGCGACACTCGCTTCGAAATCAACCTCGATCAGGCGGTACGCAACATCATGACGCCGCGCGAGCGGTTGATTACGGTAATGGAGGGAAGCTTGCCCGAGGAAGCCAAGGCCCTGATGCACAAGCATCGCCTGGAGCGCGTGCTGGTGGTCAATGCGGCCTTTCAGTTGCGCGGCCTGGTCACCGTCAAGGACATCCTCAAGTCCAGCGAGCATCCCTTTGCCTGCAAGGACGAGCAGGGGCACCTGCGCGTCGGCGCCGCGATCGGCGTCGGCGAAGGCACCGAGGAACGCGCCGAACTGCTGGCCGAAGCCGGCGTCGACGTGATCGTGGTCGATACCGCCCACGGACATTCGGAAGGCGTACTCAAGCGCGTGCAGTGGGTGAAAAGGAATTTTCCGCAGGTGGAAGTGATCGGCGGCAACATCGCCACGGCCAGCGCGGCCAAGGCGCTGGTCGATCACGGCGCCGACGGAGTAAAGGTGGGCATCGGCCCCGGTTCGATCTGCACCACGCGCATCGTCGCCGGTGTCGGCGTGCCGCAGATCACGGCCGTCGAAATGGTCGCCAACGCCCTGGAGCCCAGCGGCATACCCTTGATCGCGGATGGCGGCATCCGCTTCTCGGGCGACATTTCCAAGGCCATCGCCGCGGGCGCCAATTCGGTGATGCTGGGCGGCCTGTTCGCCGGCACCGAAGAAGCGCCGGGCGAAACCGTGCTGTATCAGGGGCGGTCGTACAAGGCATACCGCGGCATGGGCAGCCTGGGCGCGATGAAGGACGGCGCGGCGGATCGCTACTTCCAGGATTCAGACGCCAATGTCGAGAAGCTGGTGCCGGAAGGCATCGAAGGTCGCGTTCCCTACAAGGGGCCGGTAACCGCCGTGATTCACCAGTTGATGGGCGG
>JANMTA010000572.1:0-7652 GCA_031389965.1 Betaproteobacteria bacterium | reverse complement strand
GTTGTTTTGCATCAAGAGCGCGGGCTCAAGCAGTGGAGTCCGCGCCTGAAAGCTGCTTTTCATCACAAAATACCGGCGCCCGATCGCTCTTTGTCGGACAATGAGGGGTAGATCTTGTGACTTGGTTTGCGCCGTAGTGTTGCTCCTGGAGGAACAGAGCCCATGAAGACGATATTCCGCATGATTGCCGTGGCCCTTGTCACCTTGATCCTGTCCTCCTGTGCCACGCTCGCGCCGCCGCCACCGCGTGAGTTCAAGCTTTCCGAGGCGCAATTGCAGGACCTGGTGGGCAAGCACTTTGCGACCGCCCAAACCTACCTCGGTTTGCTCGACATAAAGCTGACCACCCCCCGTGTGACCCTGCAGCCGGAGTCGAATCGTGTGTTGACGGCGCTGGACGTTGCGCTGGATGCCCCTCTGATCGGCAGACCGTTGAAGGGTGCAGTCAGCATTTCGGGTCGTCTGCGCTTCGATCATCCGTCCAACACCATCCTCCTGGAAGAACCGCGCGCGGACAGTTTCAAGGTCGACGGTGTTCCCGCCGTCTACGCCGATAAGGTCAACCTGATTGGCGGATGGCTTACCGAACAGGTGCTGAAGGGATTTACGGTCTACAAGTTGAAGCCCGAAGATCTGCGCTTCGACAACGTGAATTATGCTCCGGCGGAATTCAGGGTAAAGCCGGGCGAACTCGCGATAAGCCTGGTACCGAAAACAACGCAGTAATTGCTTACGGCGGCGCCGTGACAGGAAAGTTCCCGAAGGGACGCACCGCGCTGGCGCTGGCGGCGACCCGAAGACAGTGCAGAGCAAGGCGATTCTGCTCCGGCAAATCGCCACCGGGTTTGCAAGAACCGCAGCGTCGGCTGTCCCCTCGCGGATCACCGTAAATGATGCAGCGCAGCTAATGCACTGCGTCATGACTTGTTGTCCAATGAGTCCTATAAGGTGGGCGAGCCAGCAGGCGATGGCGAAACCCGAAGGAGCGAAAAATGACCTGGACTACATTGCACGACAAGGCACAGCAGTTGGGGTTCGAACTGGCATGCCGCGCCTGCCCGGCCGATGGAGGCGGCTGCAGTGCCGAATTGTCATCGCCAGCGCAGCATGACCGGTCGTGGATATGTGTCGGCAGTTACGGTCAGATGGCCGAATTGTGGGCGCAACCCCTGACCGCACAGGCGCGGGCGCTGGCGCCGGGTCGCGTCGCGGCGATGATCTCCGGTTGCTGCCAGCATGTCGGGACTCTGCCCGATTACGACGAAGAATTTCAGGCCTGTCTCGCGCCGGTGCTTGCCGCGGTGGCCCATCCGGAAAGCGGGCGAAGCCCGGCCTGAGGCGGCAGGGTGGTGTGAGCCCGGATTGACGCGGGCATTTTAGCTGGCCGGCATTGCCGCCTCGGCCAGCAGGCTGTTGCGTACAAAAGTGACATGCCCGCGCAAGCCGTAGAACAGGTCGCCGAAGGACGCCGGCACCACGATCCGATTGACGCTCGCTTCGATTTCGTCAAGTTTCTTCAACAGTTCCGCGCGACGTTGCGGCCCGGTCGAGTTCTGCGCCTCCCGCTCGAGATCCAGCAGCACCTTGTACCAGCGGTGAATCCTCGATTCGATGCGCCAGCGATAAATGACAGGCGCGATCCTGATGCCGGGGATCAGCAGCAGCACGATCGGTATCAGGACTGCCAGAGTCCTTGCGATAAGGCTGGCCACCCAGAAGGGGAAGGTGCGATAGAGAAAGGTCTTGCCCGAGGCATAGTAGCGGGTGGCATCCGGGCTGAGGCGAAACTCGTGTTCCAGCGGCGCAGGAAATTCGCCGCGCTTTCTGAACAGCCCGGGTCCGCTATGCACTTCGCGCGCGGCTTCCAGCAGCAGGTCCGACAAGGCCGGGTGCAGGTCGTCGCGGGCAACCAGCTCTACCGTGGGGCCGATAAGGTGCACGTCTTCCGGCGGAATGTTCTTGCCGAAATCCAGCGAGCCCCTGGGCAGCACCAGCTTGTTCAGATAGCCGATGCGGCGCGTATAGGCATCGGCCTGGCTGACATCGAAGAGGTGCACCCCCGGTGTGCGCAGCAGTTTGCGCAAGACATCGGACGCGGTCGAATCGCTCATCACGAAAATGGCATCGATGGTTTTTTCCTGCAGGGCCGTCAGCGGGTCCTTGGCGTCGACTTCGACAAAGCTCGCGTCGCCCTTGGGTTCCAGGCCGTTAGCCTTGAGCAGTGCCAGCGCCAGGAGCTTCGTGCCGCTGCCTGCGGCGCCGATGTCGATCCGGGCATCCTTGAATTCCGACAGCAGATGCCGGACTTCGCCCTGATAGAAAATCATCAGGGGTTGATAGTTGACGCTGCCCAGCGACATGAGCCGCTCGACATTGGTCTTCCCGACTTCGCCGCCGAGGACAAAGCCCACATCCACGGCAGTCTTGGGATCGAGCAGGTGCTTGAGGTTCTGCGTCGAACCTTCCGAGGGCAGGATGTTGAGGGTGACGCCCTCTTTGGCGAGGATCTTCTTGTACTTCTCGGCATTGCGGCTGAAACTGCTGCCTTCCGGTCCGCTGGTGATGGTCAGCGTGTTTGGCGCTGCCGCGTTGAAGAAGATGAACACCCCTAGGCTGACCGTCAGGCCGATCGCCAGAATGGTGCCCACGGACAAGACGAGTCCGCGTCCGAACAGGTTGTCGAGCCGCGTCATCAAGCGGCTGAGGATATTATCTGGCGCTGGCACATCGATTCTCCGGTGGGGGAACGCAGGATGAAGGATACGGCAGGATAATTGATCTCATGAAAACGCTCCGCAGTACCGGATTATCCATGCTCGACCTCGTTGCGGTGCGCGAGGGCGGCCGCGTCGCCGAGGCGCTGGCGATTGCCCTGCGCACCGCGCAGCATGCCGAGACGCTCGGTTTCACCCGCTACTGGCTGGCGGAACACCACAACATGCCGGGCATTGCCAGTTCGGCGACCGCCGCTGCCTGCCCCCGCCGGTGGAAAATTTCATGGCCGGGCTCCATCCGCAGGAACGCGCCGGCATTGCCGATTTCCTCTCCGCCGCCGTGATCGGCGGGCCGCAAACCGTGGCCGCCGGTCTGGCGCAATTGCAGCAGGCAACAATGGCCGACGAACTCATTCTGGTCTGCGACATCTTTGATCCGGAGCTTCGGCTGCGCTCGCTGGATATCGCGGCCGCGGCGTGCGGCCTGGGAAGCGGGTCGCATTGACTGCATTCGGCTCGAACGCTTGCCTGAAGGCGCGATTCGCCGTCCCGCCAGCGCCGACTATTGAAAACGCTGAATCGGCTTGGGCCGGTTTGGCCTGGCGTTCCTGGATGCTCTGATTTTCGGCTCGTGCTGACCCCGAAATGCCAACTCCCGCGTTTACACTTCAGGCGTGGATGAATCGCGCACTGACGAGATGCTCATGCTGGCCTGGCGCGACGGCGATGCGGCGGCTTTCGAGGCGCTCTACGCGCGCCATCGCGGCCGCCTGTTGCGCTATCTGTTGCACCAGTGCGGCCGTCGCGAGCAGGCGGATGAAATGTTTCAGGAGATATGGATGTCGGTGATTCGCGCCCGTAGCGGCTATGAGGTGTCGGCCAAGTTCACCACCTGGCTTTACCGCATCGCCCGCAACCGGCTGATCGACGGTTTTCGGGCGCGTGGCCGGCTGGCCGAGTTCGAGGTCGATGTCGTCGATGCCGAAGGCGATCCGCCCGATTACCCGGCGCCGGCCAGCGGGCAACCGGAGCGTCTGCTCGAGCGCGCGCAACTGGCCGGACGCCTGCTGGCCGCGGTCGAGGCCCTGCCGGGAGCGCAACGTGAAGCCTTCCTGCTGGCCACCGAAGGCGGCCTGAGCGTGGAAGAGATCGGCAATGCCACCGGCGTCGGCTTCGAGACCGCGAAAAGCCGCCTGCGTTACGCCTATGCGCGGCTGCGCAGCGAACTGGGAGATCTGCAATGACCCGTTCCGTACTTCCGCCGGGGTCCGAGGTGCCGGAGTCGACCGCAAGCGAACTGCAGGCGCTCTACCGCGAAGCCGCGCAAGCGGAACCGGATGCGATGCTCGACCGCAGCATACTCGACGCGGCGCGGGCCGAATTGCGCGGCGCGGGTGAGACAAAAGCAAGGCGGCAGCCGCCGTGGTGGCAGGGCTGGTTGCCCGCGGCCTCCGCGCTTGCCATGGCGCTCGTCGGGCTGTCGGTCACCTGGCGCGTGATGGACCAACAGGAGCGCGACCTGCGCCAGGAAATGAAGGCGGCCGAGGCTGTCCGTGGGCCTTCCCTTGAAGCGGCGGGCAGCGTTGCACCGGCGCAAGGCGCTGCTGACGCTCTGCCATTGCCTCGCGCTCCAGCGCCGGTTGAGGAGAAAAGTCGTCGCGCTGAATCGACAGTGGTCAGGGACGCGCCGCCTGGCGCGCCAGAGCCGGCGGCGATGCCTTCGCCTGCGGCCCCTGCATCAATGACACCGATGCAGCCGGTGATCGCCGATGAGGCGTTGAAGAAAAGCGGGCGCGCCGAGAAAGAAAATCTGCGCGAACGGCACGACGCAAGTGCCGCCACGGGCGCCGTATCCAGCCCGGCGCGGCAGGCGGCCAAGCTCGAAGCCGGCAGCCCCGCTATCGGCGCAAGCGGTTCAAGCGGCGAAACGGCGGCGGACTCGTTTGCCAGGCCGGGCGCCAAGGCAGCGGCCAAATCCCTTGCCGTGCCGCCACCCGATGCCGCAACGCCGGAAGCCTGGCTGACGAAGATTCGCGAACTGCGCGCCGCCGGACGCGGCGCAGAGGCGGCGCAAAGCCTTGCCCGGTTCCGTGCGCGTTACCCGGATTTCGTTCTGCCAAGCGATCTGCTTGACCTGAAATAGACCGGAAGCATTGCCGCCGCAAACGGGTATCCGGACGGGTTTACCTTGTCGACAAGAGCACCTCGCCGGCATTGACTCAAGGTAAATTCATCCCATAATCCCTTATTCCGCAGTTAACGCGAGGAGTTGATATGTCCGCTGCAAAGGCATTTCTTGAGGCCCGTGATTTCCTGCTGCAACATCGCGGCGAGCATGACGCCGCCAGGCGTGATTTCCGTTGGCCCGCGCTGACCCGATTCAACTGGGCTCTCGACTATTTCGATGCCTGCGCCGCCGGCAACGACAAGCCTGCATTGTGGATCGTCGACGAGGACGGCAGCGAGCAAAAGCGCTCCTTCGCCGCGCTTGCGGCGCGCTCCAACCAGGTGGCCAACTGGCTGCGTTCGCTCGGCGTCGTCCGTGGTGACCGGATACTGATGATGCTGGGCAACGAGGTCCCGCTCTGGGAAACCATGCTGGCGGCCATCAAGCTTGGCGCGGTCATCATTCCGGCAACCACGCTGCTCGCCACCGATGACCTTGTGGACCGCTTCGAGCGCGGCAATGTTCGCCACGTCGTGGTCGGCGCCGCGAATGCCGACAAGTTCGCCGCGCTCCCGGGAGACTACACGCGCATCGCTGTCGGCGGAGCCGTTTCCGGCTGGCACTCATTTTCGGACGCGGATGGTTTCCCGGCGACGTTCGCAGCGGATGGCCCGACCAACGCAACTGACCCGCTGCTGCTGTATTTCACCTCGGGCACCACCGCCAAACCAAAACTCGTTCTGCATACGCAGCAGAGTTATCCGGTCGGCCATCTGTCGACCATGTTCTGGATCGGACTGCAGTCGGACGATATTCATTGCAACATTTCGTCGCCGGGTTGGGCCAAGCATGCCTGGAGCTGTTTCTTCGCGCCGTGGAACGCCGGCTGCTGCATCTTCATCGCCAACTTTGCCCGCTTCAATGCCAAGGCCCTGCTCGCGGTACTGGAACGCTGCGGCGTGACCACCCTTTGCGCGCCACCCACGGTCTGGCGGATGCTGATCCAGGAGGACCTTGCCGCGCATCGCAGCCAGCTCAAGATCCGGATACTGGTGGGCGCCGGCGAACCGCTGAACCCCGAGATAATCGACCAGATCAGGAATGCCTGGGGTCTGACCCTGCGCGACGGCTTCGGCCAGACCGAAACCACCGCGCTGATCGGCAACCCGCCTGAGCAGCGGCTCAAGCCGGGCTCGATGGGTCGCCCGCTTCCCGGTTACGACGTCGTCCTGCTCGATGCCAGCGGCAATGAGGCCGATGAGGGCGAAATCTGCCTCAAGCTGGATCCGCGCCCGCTCGGCCTGATGGTCGGCTACATGGACAGCGCCGAAAAAACCGCCGATGTCATGCGCGACGGTTACTACCGCACAGGAGACGTCGCCAGCCGCGATGCCGACGGTTACATCACCTACGTTGGCCGTGCCGACGATGTATTCAAAGCCTCGGACTATCGAATCAGTCCGTTCGAACTGGAGAGCGCCTTGCTCGAGCATCCGGCAGTGGCCGAAGCGGCCGTTGTGCCCAGTCCAGACGCGGTGCGTCTGGCGGTACCCAAGGCATTCCTGATTCTGACCCAGGGAACCGAGCCGAGCCGCGATCTTGCGCGCGACATCTTCGCCTTCGTGCGCGGCAATCTCGCACCTTACAAGCGCATCCGCCGCATCGAGTTTTCGGATTTGCCGAAGACCATCTCCGGCAAGATTCGCAGGGTCCAGTTGCGTGCTTTCGAGGCAGAGCAGCGCAGCAAGGGCACCCGCGGCGAATGGGAATTCTTCGAGGAAGACTTTCCGGAACTCAAGTAGCCCGCATTCCTGCGACGACAGACAAGACACCTTTGGCAAACCGGGCGACCGATGACAATACACTATCCCGATGTGCTCAGCCATTGCAGCGCCCCGCAGGTCTGGGAGTGGGACGAGCGCGACGCGATTATCTATGCGCTTGCCGTGGGACTGGGCAGTGACCCGCTGCACATTCGCACCCTGCCGTTTGTCTATGAGAAGGAGCTCAAGGTTGTGCCCAGCTTCCCGACCGTGCTGGCGTGGATCGCCGAGCCGACTTTCGAGCAACTTGGCGTTGATCGTGTCACGGCGCTGCACGGGGAACAGAAGATCGAACTCCATCGCCGCATCGGCTTTCCGCTCAAGGTGTCGGTGCAAGGCAGCGTCGTCGATGTGTTCGACAAGGGCAGCGGTCGCGGCGCCATCGTTGTCACCCGGCACGAAATTTCTGACCTTGCCGATGGCCAGGCAATCGCGACATTGACCACCACGTGCTTTGGCCGTGCCGAAGGCGGCTGTGGCGGATCGACCAATCCGCCGCCGTCACCCCATGCCGTGCCGGACCGGGCGCCGGACAGTTTCCTCGACGTACCAACCCGAGCGGATCTCGCCTTGCTGTACCGTCTAACCGGCGATCGCAACCCGATACACGCAGAACCGGCCGTTGCCCGCGCTGCCGGTTTTGACCAGCCTATCCTTCACGGACTGTGCAGTTTCGGCATTAGCTGCCGGGCGATTCTCGAAACCTACGCCGGTTTCGATCCCGATCGAATAATCAGTCAACAGGCGCGTTTCAGCTCGCCCGTGCTTCCCGGCCAAACGCTCACCGTGGAAATGTGGCGCGATGAAAACGAAATTTCCTTCCAGGCGCGGGTAAGGGAAAGCGGCCGGCTGGCTATTTCCAACGGCAAATGTGTTCTGCGCAAGGCCTGAGCTCGAAAAGGGCTGTCAGATTACTGGTTCCATGAAGCTGCCGTTGGCGAAATCACA
>JANMTA010000568.1:0-2041 GCA_031389965.1 Betaproteobacteria bacterium | reverse complement strand
GCACTGGAGGCGTCGCGCAAACAAGGCAAATTCTGGCAGGCGCTGGAGGCGCTGCTGGCAACCCAGGCCGACTGGACCCGGCACCATGCGGTGCAGGTGGAACGCATCTGGCCGCACCTGGAAAAGGCGGGCATCGACCTGCAGCAACTCCGCAAAGACATGACCGCACCCGAAATCGCCAGCGTCATCGAGCAGGATCTGCTCGATGCGCAAACCCTGAAGGTCAGCAAGACACCGGACTTCTTCGTGAACGGCCGGGCGCTGCCGAGTTTCGGTTTTGAACAGCTGAAAACGCTGGTGGACGAGGCTCTAAGCGCCGCCCGTCGCTAGGCCCGAAACGCAACAGACCAAATTTCTGTTGATTAAAGCAGCCGCTCGATGTCGCCGGCCATGTCCTCCGGCTTCGTTGCAGAGGCATAGCGAGCGACCACCTTGCCTTCGCGATCGACCAGGAACTTGGTGAAGTTCCATTTGATACCTTCGGTGCCGAGTACGCCGGGTGCTGCCGCCTTGAGGAAGGCGAAGACAGGATGCGTGTTATCGCCATTGACATCGACCTTGGCGAACATCGGGAAAGTCACGTCATAGGTCAGGCTGCAGAATTCTCCGATGGCCGCTTCATCGCCCGGCTCCTGTGCACCGAACTGGTTGCAGGGAAAGCCGAGCACCGTCAGTCCCCGTTCGCCATATTTCCGCCACAGTGCCTCAAGGCCTGCATACTGCGGTGTAAAGCCGCAAGCACTGGCGACATTGACGAATAGCAGAACCCTGCCCTTGCAGTCCTGCATCGACATCGTGCTACCGTCGATCGATCGGGCCGACAGTTTGTAGAGTGCGCTCATCATTTCTCCTGATCCAGTTTGACGGCGTAACGCTTGAGGTCGGCCAGACGGACGACTTCCAACGCCGCGAGAGAGGTGGCTTCCAGCACCACCAGCGGCGCCTTGCCGGCCTGCAGTGCCTCCTGCCAGCGTGCGGAACACAGGCACCAGCGCTGTCCCGGCTTGACACCGGGGAATTCGAATTCCGGGTGCGGGGTGGACAAGTCGTTGCCGCGGGATTTGGAAAACGCCAGAAATTCGGCGCTGGCGATGATGCAGACGCCATGGTTGCCGACGTCCTCTTCGGTCACCTGACAATCACCGGTGCGAAAAAACCCGGTCATCGGATCGGTGCTGCAGGGCTGCAGGACGCCGCCCAGAACATTCTTTGCCAGATCATGCATGTTGTTTCTCCAAGCCAAGTCTGGATTATTGACCATGAACGGCCCTGCTGGTTGCATGCCAAAAAAAATGGCCCGCGAACGAGCCATTTCCCCTGTGCAACTAGAGGCTTAAAGGCCGGCGGCGTCCCGCAGCGCGGCTGCCTTGTCCGTATTTTGTCTACGGCCGGCGCTGCGCGCCTTAAGCTGCCCGGAAAACGGGCAGCTTAGCCTGCGACGAAGTACCGGCAAAGTTCGCTGGGCGAACCGGCCTTACAGGCCGGGATCGTCGCGAAGCGGGAGATGTCGGTATTTTGTCTCCGGCCGGCGCTGCGCGCCTTAACCTGCCGAAAAATACCGGCAGGTTAGCCTGCGACGAAACACGGACAAGGGCCTGCGGCCCCGGGCCTTACAGGCCCGCATCCGCGCGCAGCGCGGATGCCTTGTCCGTGTTTTCCCAGGTGAATTCAGGCTCGTCGCGGCCGAAGTGGCCGTAGGCGGCGGTCTTTTCGTAGATCGGGCGCAGCAGGTTGAGCATGGTGACGATGCCCTTCGGGCGCAGGTCGAAATGCTTTTTCACCAGTTCGGCGATGGTCGCGTCGGGCACCTTGCCGGTGCCCTGCGTGGTGACCCAGACCGAGGTCGGCTCGGCGACGCCGATGGCGTAGGAGATCTGCACCAGGCACTTGCTGGCCAGACCGGCGGCGACGATGTTCTTCGCCACGTAGCGGCCGGCATAGGCGGCGGAACGGTCGACTTTAGACGGGTCCTTGCCGGAGAAAGCGCCGCCGCCGTGGGGCGCCGCGCCACCGTAGGTATCGACGATGATCTTGCGCCCGG
>JANMTA010000554.1:0-1821 GCA_031389965.1 Betaproteobacteria bacterium | reverse complement strand
CAGAATCTGGCCTTGTCCGCGATCCTGTTTCTCTACCGCGAGGTGCTGGACATGCCGCTGCCGTGGCTGGACGGGATCGAGCGGGCGAAGAAGCCGGCGCGACTGCCGACGGTGCTGTCGGCGGCCGAGGTGGGGGCGGTGCTGGCGCGGCTGGATGGCACCACCGGCCTGATGCTGCGCCTGCTCTACGGCACCGGCATGCGCCTGATGGAATGCGTGCGGCTGCGGGTGAAGGATGTCGATTTCGCCGCGCGGCAGATCACGGTGCGCGACGGCAAGGGCGGCAAGGATCGCGTGACGATGTTGCCCGATGCGCTGGCCGCGCCGCTCACGGCGCACCTGGCGGTGGTCAAGGCGCAGCACGCGGCGGACCTGGCGCAGGGTCTGGGTTCGGTATGGCTGCCGGACGCGCTGGCACGCAAGTATCCGAAGGCGGCGACGGCCTGGGGCTGGCAGTACGTCTTTCCGGCACGCTCCATTTCGGTCGATCCGCGCGGCGGCGAGCGACGCCGGCACCATGTGGACGAAAAGCTGCTCCAGCGCGCCATCCGCCGCGCGGCGGGCGAGGCGGGCATCGTCAAGCCGGTGTCGCCGCACGTGCTGCGCCATTCCTTCGCCACGCACCTGTTGCAGTCGGGCTATGACATTCGCACGGTGCAGGAACTGCTCGGCCATGCCGACGTGGCGACGACGATGATCTACACCCATGTGCTGAACAAGGGCGGGCGCGGCGTGATCAGCCCGCTGGATCGGCTATGAAAGTTATGTCTCCGGCTCAGCCGGAGACGGTATCCCTTGCGGACGGCGCTGGCGGGACGGCGCGGGGGATGTCGCGAAGCACTGCTTCGCGCCCGCGCCGGTCGGTCGGCCCTGCAGGGCCGACCGAGGGCCCCGATCAGGGGCCAGTGGTTGGACAGAAGGGTTGGACTGGACTAAACTGGACTCATGTTGGACGCTGGGAGAATGCCATGCAGACAGTCAATATTCACGAAGCCAAGACCCATCTTTCCCGTTTTGTGGATCAGGCGGCGGCGGGGGAGGAAATCATCATCGCGCGCGCCGGCAAGCCGGTGGCGCGCCTGGCTCCTTTGCTGCCGGTGGTTCGCGCGCCGCGCATACTGGGCTTGGGCGTAGGGAAGTTTTCCTTGCCCGACGGCTTCGACGAGATGAATGCCGCCGAGATACAGGGCATGTTCGAGGCCGGGCAGTGACATGCCCGTGCCGTATTTGCTCGACACGAATATTCTTCTGGCGGCCACCATTGCCCCGGAGCGCCTGCCGGTCGATGTCGCCGACGTGTTGCGCGATCCGCTGACAGAAGTATTTTTCAGCGCGGCCAGCCTCTGGGAGATCGGCGTCAAGTGTTCATTGAACCGCGCCGGGTTCGATTTTCTCCCCGAGGACATTCATCGTCTGGCACTTGAAACGGGCTTCACCGAGTTGCCGGTGCGCGCGGAACACTGCTACGCGGTGGCGCGCATGCCCTGGCATCATCGTGATCCGTTCGACCGGATGCTGGTGGCTCAGGCACAGGCGCTGCCGGCGCGCCTGCTGACGTCGGACGCCGTGTTGCCGCGCTATTCAGACCTGGTGACGCGAGTCGTCCTGCGCTGACCGTAAGCCCCGAATGGCCGACCTCTTTTCCGCCGCCCCGCACGCGCCGCTGGCCGAGCAGATGCGCCCGCGCACGCTGGACGACGTGATCGGCCAGCGCCACCTGGTCGGCGCGGGCAAGCCGCTGCGCCTGGCGTTTTCTTCCGGCACGCCGCATTCGATGATCCTCTGGGGTCCGCCGGGTGTCGGCAAGACCACGCTGGCGCG
>JANMTA010000508.1:0-2074 GCA_031389965.1 Betaproteobacteria bacterium | reverse complement strand
TCACCATGAGCGTTTCGACGGAACGGGTTATCCCGATGGCCTGCGTGGCGAGGCGATCCCCCTTACGGCCAGGGTATTCGCCGTCGTCGATGTTTTCGATGCCTTGACCTCGGAACGGCCCTACAAGAAGGCGATGGCGCTTGCCGAGGCTCTGACCATCATGAGGGAGGAGGAGACCCGACATTTCGACCCGGTAATCGCAGCGGTCTTCAGGGAGATGGCCGCCGACTTGTACGCAAGGGCTGTTCAGGCCGGCGACGCGGAACTGCGGCAGGAAATGCGTGCGCTGCTTTCCCGCTACTTCAAAACGGAAGCGGCCCCCGAAGGAGCCGCATCACGCTCAGGAGAGTCGGTTGCTTAGCCTCCGCCTTGCCCCTGCTTGAGCAGTGCGTCAAGGCGCATGACCTCGTCGCCGTGCATGATGATCTTCTGACCATCCTTGGTTTCCATCACCGTATCCTTCTTCATGCGCGTGGCGCGACCGACCTTGTCTTCCATGGCCATCTTGCCGTCCTTGAAGATGTATACGGTCGAGCCGTCTTTCAGCTCGATCACTTGTTTCGCTTCGGCGCGGGCGGTATCGCCGGCAAACACGGTCGTTGCACCTACGGTACTCAGGACAGCAATCAGGGCCAGCTTTGCAAACTTGGTTTTCATGGTTTACTCCTTGTGAAGTTGGGTGGGTTCCGCCGGGCAATTCTCGTCCGACGGTGATGCCATCTTAGGAGCCGCATACCGACAGGAAGATGACCGGAGAATTACGTTTAAGTCAGCGTCCTGTTGGGTGGCGTCCGGCAACAACCCGGCCGCATTGCATGCCACCGCCGCGGGTCATGTTCATGCGAAGGGCATGGCTATTGCGAATGGCCCACAGCGGAGACATGGAATTACCTGGCGGTGATGCTGATCTACCTCGACCATGCATGGGAGGCCGAGAAGAAAAAGTCGGCGCTGGCGGGACGGCGACCCGGCGCGCGCCGGCATCTCAGGTCGGCGACTTGCTCGTGCTGGGCGACGCGTGCGGATCGACGCCCCTGGCGAGGAAATGCCCGACGAATTCGCGGTCGAAATTGTTGACATGATCGATCAGCCAGGTCTGGATAAAACTCGACAGTCCGTCCGCAACGTCGAAGTCCTGTGCGCGTTTCCTGAGTTTCTCGAGTTGCTCAGTCAGGCGACGATGTTCCTCGACATGAGCTTCGGTCTCGGGAAAGGAAAGCAACCGCATCAGGCTTTCTTCCACCGCAAAATGGATCCGGGTCTGAATCACGATCTCCGCGAGAATGGCGTCCGCCGCGTAGCCGTAGCGCATGTCCGTCGACTGCTTCAGGCGCTGCAGCAGCGCATGGAGCTGGCGGTGCTGCAAGTCGATTTCGGCGATGCCGATGTCGAGATCGTCCGCTAGCGGAATTTTGGGCAGGCTGGGCACGGTTATTGACACTGCTGAACAAGTGGTCATCCTAACATCATGCCGGATGAAACATCCAATCGAGCCGTCGGCGTCTTGGTGTGGCCGAAGCGCTTGCGGTATTCGCGCGGGCCGCTGCCGGTCCAGGCGCTGAAGGCGCGGTAGAAGGCGGCGGCGTCGGCAAAACCGAGGTCGGCGCCGATGCGGCCGAGAGGACGCGCGGTCTTGGTCAGCCAGTCGGTGGCGAGGTCGCGGCGCAGGGCGTCCTTGATCGTGCGAAAGCTGGTGCCCTCGTCTTCCAGTCGCCGGTGCAGGGTGCGCGGCGAGAGGAACAGGCGGTGCGCGATTGCCGGCAGCGCGAGGTGCTCGGGCAGCGCGGCGCGCAGATGCTCGCGCACGCGCAGACTCAGGGCGCGGTCGCGGCGGTAGAGCGTGGTGATACTGGCCGGCGCGTCGGCGAGAAACACGCGCAGCGCCGCCTCGTCGCGGCGCACCGGCAGGGCCAGCCACTCGGCCGGGAAACGCGCTTCGAGGCGCGGCGCGTCGAAGGTGTAACGCGGGGCGAAGACCAGTTCGTAGTCCGCGGCGTGCAGCGGCGGCGGATAGGGAAAGCTCACTTCGTCGAGCGGCAGCGGGTGAGCCACCAGCCAGGCCGCCAGGCCGTGG
>JANMTA010000498.1:0-2145 GCA_031389965.1 Betaproteobacteria bacterium | reverse complement strand
GCTTGCCCATGCGCGGCGGAAAGGGAACCATCTTGCTCAAGGCGTCCTGCACTTCCTGCGGTGCGCCCAGCAGCATGGGCGTCTCGAAAAGTCCCGGTGCGATGGTCATGACGCGGATGCCGAAGCGCGCCAGTTCGCGCGCGATGGGCAGCGTCATGCCGACCACGCCGCCCTTGGAGGCGGCATACGCCGCCTGGCCGATCTGTCCGTCGTAAGCCGCCACGGATGCCGTGTTGACGATGACGCCCCGCTCGCCTGCCGCGTTCGGCTCGCCCTGGCTCATGGCCTCTGTCGCAAGACGAATCATGTTGAAGCTGCCGACCAGATTGACCGTCACGGTCTTGGCGAACACGTCCAGCGAATGCGGGCCATTCCTGCCCAGCACCTTCTCGGCCGGCGCGATGCCGGCGCAATTGACCAGCCCGTGCAGGCCGCCGAATGCCGCCACGGCCGCCGCGACGCAGGCTTTGGCGCTGGCCTCGTCCGCCACGTTGGTCGTCACGAAACGTGCATTGGCGCCCAGCTCGGCGGCCAGCGCCTTGCCTGCCGCCTCGTTGAGATCGGCCAGCACCACCTTGGCGCCCTGCGCCACCAGCATCCGTCCGGTACCGGCGCCGAGACCCGATGCCCCGCCGGTGATGATGAATACACTGTCCTTGATCTGCATGCGCGTCCCCTAAATGACAAGGCCTGCCGACCGGAAAGGAGGCAGGCCCAAAGAATCAGGAACACCACGCAAAAGGAAAGTGGTGCGTTGGCCGGAATCGAACTGGCGACCTACTGATTACGAATCGAGCCAACCCGTTGATTGGCAACAACTTACAATTACCATCAGTAGATACAGCAAGCGATTTCAGCCATCAGCTTGTTCTGAGTCGTTGGGGATTATTGCAGCTTTTCAGCCCGCAGTGTGCCGCTATTGTGCCATTGCATATGCACAACCACCGTCTCGCCAGCGCCGACTCTCGGGCCACCGGCAGCACGGCCAGCGTCGCGCTAGGTTGGGTGAATGTCGATCGAACGGTAGGCGTGGTCAAGGGCCCTGAAGGCCAGTTTTCCCGTCTCCTCGGCGGAACGGATGCTCTCCTTGTCGCACCCGTTGCATCGGGTGACCGGCACGTCGACCACAACCTTGAACGGATCAGCCTTCTTGATTTCCGCCACAACCTCCATGCGTTTGTGGCCGGTGGGCAACTCGGACAGTTCCATGGCGCAATTGGGACAATGGTAGTGCTTCTTGAAAAGACCCTTCTTCGTGGCGCCCAAAATGCTGCTGTAGGTCTCCGGGTTCACCATCAGGTCCATCAGTTGCGCCGCGAACTCGACGTGAATGAATCGCTTGTGTCCCTGCTCGCATACCATGGCCGGCATCCCATTCACGGTCAGGCTCAAGCCGCCTTCCTCGCCGCTGAATGGATCATGAATTTTCGTCGTCATTTCACCTTTGCACTTGCTGCATGGCTTACTCATGGCCTACCCCCTTTTTGGAAACCAACGTTGAATGAATCTCGGGACCGGGTGCGAGGCGAGCTTCAAGGTGGCGGCTACACACCTCCTCGTACGTTGCGGAATTTTTGGCAAAGCCAGGTGCGTCGACGCAAGATGGCCGCGTCGACAAACCGCCTTCGAAAGGATGGGAATTTATGGCTACAGCAAAGGGCACCATGCAAGCCTCCAGCCGCGAGCAATACGCGCGGATGGCAGGCGGCCCGACCTACCCTATGCCTACAGCGCAGAAAGCGCTGCACCTCTTAGAATTTAAAATTATTGCCGAAACTTATCGTCTTCCGGCTTCGTCGTCAACCCAATAATACCGACCCTGTTGCTCGCATTTGGCTCGCAGTGTGCCAAATGAAAAGCCCCCGGAGGCTTGAAAACCTGCGGGGGCTTGGTATTACTGGTGCTGTTGGCCGGAATCGAACTGGCGACCTACTGATTACGAATCAGTTGCTCTACCAACTGAGCTACAACAGCGTCCTGAAAGGTCGCAAATTATACCCGCTGGCCCAGACCCATGGCAACGACGAGCACCCGCCGCCCACTCCACCGTACTCCGATTCAGCCGAGCAGTTCTCTGGGCAGGGGGAAATTGACGTTCTCGGCCGCGCCGTCGAGGGTTTCGATGCTGCCCGCGCCGAGCGCCCG
>JANMTA010000426.1:0-2426 GCA_031389965.1 Betaproteobacteria bacterium | reverse complement strand
GAAGCTCATGCCGGTCGCCGTGGCGCTCGATGCCGCCGGCCAACCGACACCCGCATTGCTGAAGAAACTCGCCGCACTCGGTGCGGATGCCTCGCTCGTGCCGACGCTCAAGCGCCAGCCGGACGGCAAGGCCGAGGCCTTGTTCCTCGACAGCGTGATGGCCGGTGCGACGCTCGCGGAAGGCCTGCAGGCGGCGCTGGAAGCGGCGCTGGCCGCGCTGCCGATCCCCAAGGTGATGAGCTACCAACTGGCCGACGGCTGGACCAGCGTGAACTTCGTCCGTCCCGCACACAAGCTGGTAGCACTGCATGGCGCCGACATTGTGCCGATCGCGGTGCTCGGGCTCAAAGCCGGCCGCGAAACCCAGGGCCATCGCTTCGAGGCCACCCACCCGATTGTCGCGATCAGGGAGGCCGACACCTACGCGCAGCAGCTGGAGAGCGAAGGCGCCGTGATCGCCGGCTTCGCCGCGCGCCGTGCCGAAATCGAAAAGCAGCTGCAGGCCGCCGCCGCGAAGGAGGGCCTGCAGCCGATCGATGACGATGCGCTGCTCGACGAGGTCACCGGACTGGTGGAACGGCCGAACGTGCTGAGCTGCCAGTTCGAGCAGGAATTCCTCGACGTGCCGCAGGAGTGCCTGATCCTGACCATGAAGGCCAACCAGAAGTATTTCCCGCTGCTCAAGGACGGCCGGCTGACCAACAAGTTCCTCGTCGTCAGCAACATCCGGCCGGCCGACCCTTCGGCTGTGATCGGCGGCAACGAGCGCGTGGTACGCCCGCGCCTGGCCGACGCCAAGTTCTTCTTCGACCAGGACCGCAAGAAGTCGTTGATGGACCGCATTCCCGGCCTGGCAAAGGTCGTGTATCACAACAAGCTCGGCACCCAGGGCGAGCGTACCCAACGCGTGGCTGCGATCGCCCGGGCCATCGGTGAGAAACTTGGAGGAGAGAAACTCGGTCAGCAGGCCGACCGCGCTGCGGTTCTTGCAAAGGCCGACCTGCTGACCGACATGGTCGGCGAGTTCCCCGAACTGCAGGGCATCATGGGCCGCTACTACGCGCTGCATGACGGCGAGCCGGTCGAGATCGCCGACGCGATCGAGGACCACTACAAGCCGCGCTTCGCCGGCGACGAGCTGCCGCGCGGCAACACGGGCTTGTGCGTCGCGCTGGCCGACAAGCTGCAGACCCTGGCCGACATGTTCGGCATCGGCCAGTTGCCCACCGGCGACAAGGACCCCTTCGCGCTACGCCGGCACGCCCTGGGCATCTTGCGCATGCTGATCGAGCGCGACTTGCCACTGGACCTGATATGGCTGTTCGGCGCAGCAAAGCTCGACGATGCCAAGGTCGCGGAACAACTGTCGGAGTTCATCTACGAACGCCTCGCCGGCAGCCTGCGCGAGCAGGGCTATTCGGCGCTGGAAGTCGATGCGGTGGTGAGCCTGCGCCCGCAGCGCCTGGGCGACATTCCGAAGCGACTGGCCGCCGTGCGCGCCTTTGCCGCGCTGCCCGAGGCCGCGAGCCTCGCCGCCGCCAACAAGCGCGTCGGCAACATCCTCAAGAAGGCGGAAGGCGCGGTGACGCCCACGGTCGATGTCGCGCTGCTCAAGGAGACTGCCGAAGTCGCGCTGAACCAGGCGCTCGACACGGTGAAGGCACAGGCCGACACCGCCTTCGAGCGCGGCGACTACACGGCTTCGCTGCAATCGCTGGCTGCCCTGCGGGTACCGGTCGATGCCTTTTTCGACGCCGTGATGGTGAATGCCGAGGATGCCCGACTGCGCGCCAACCGCCTCGGCCTGCTCGCCACGCTGCACCGGGCGATGAATCGCGTCGCCGACATCTCGCGACTTTCCGCCTGAAGCAGGGCATGGCAAACAAAGCATCTTTTGCGGCGATGTTCGGCAAAGTCGGCGCCGGCGACACGGCGAGAATGAAACGCTCATGGTACCGAGACCGCCCGCGGAAAATGAAAGCGCGAAAAGCCATAAAACGTCCGCCCCTCCCATCCGCTGCGCGGCCCACGGCTGGCTTTGCACAGCCAGCCGGCTGCAGCGGCGCACCGCATGCGGTGCGAAACCCCGCCTCGCCCCCTCACGGGGAGGCTTCTAGTCAGCTCGCGTCGCTCGACTATCACCAGTCGCTCCGAACGCGTTATTCACGTTAGCCATGAAGCTCGTCATCCTCGACCGCGACGGCGTGATCAATCACGACTCCGACCAGTACATCAAGTCGCCGGAAGAGTGGAAGCCGATCCCCGGCAGCCTGGCCGCCATCGCCCGGCTCAACCAGGCCGGCTATCGCGTGGTGGTGGCGACCAACCAGTCGGGCATCGGCCGCGGGCTGTTCGAAACCGATACGCTGATCGCCATTCACGAGAAGATGAACAAGGCGCTGGCGCTGGTGGGCGGGCGCATCGAC
>JANMTA010000419.1:0-3061 GCA_031389965.1 Betaproteobacteria bacterium | reverse complement strand
CCGGAACTGGCGCGCCGAAAGGTTGACCGAGATGGGCAGCAGTGGCCGCCCCTCCTGTTGCCAGGCGCGATTCTGCCGCATGGCCTCGCTCAGCACCCATTCGCCGACGGGCACGATGAGCCCGGTTTCCTCGGCAATCGGAATGAACTCGGCCGGATCGACCAAACCGTGTTCCGGATCGTTCCAGCGCACCAGCGCTTCCATGCCGCAGACGACACGGCGCGGCCAATCCACCAAAGGCTGATAGTGCAGCACCAGTTCCCCGGCCTCGATGGCCTTGCGCAAGCGGTTTTCCAGGGTGAAAAAGTGCGTCGCCTGCTCGTTCATCTTGCGCGCAAAGAACTGGAAGTTGTTGCGCCCGGCCGCCTTGGCCTGGTACATCGCCGTGTCGGCGCTCTTCATGAGCGCAGTAACCTCGTCGCCGTCATCGGGAAACATGCTGATGCCGATCGACGGCGTGGCACGCAACGGGTGCCCCTCGATGCTGACCGGCAGCGCCAGGGCGCCGAGGATTTTTTCCGCCACCTGGACCACGTCGTCGGGCGAGGACATCTCGTGCAGGACGATGACGAACTCGTCGCCGCCCAGGCGCGACACGGTATCCACCGCCCGCACCACACTCCTCAGGCGATTCGCCACATGCTTCAGCAACTCGTCACCGATGGCGTGGCCCAGCGTGTCGTTTACGCTCTTGAACCGGTCAAGATCCAGAAACATCACCGCCACGCGATGCCGACCGCGCAACCCCTGGGCCAGGGCCTGCTGCAGCCGGTCATGCAGCAGGGTGCGGTTGGGCAGGCCGGTCAGGCTGTCATGATGGGCGACATGCCAGATGCGCTGCTCGGCCTGCATGCGTTCGAATACCTCCTCCTGCAGCTGCGTATTGGCGCTGGCCAGTTCGGCGGTGCGCTCGACCACGCGCTGCTCGAGCTCTTCATGGGCGCGCAGCAAGGCCTCCTCCGCCTGATGGCGCTCGCTGACGTCCTCGAAAATCCACGTCAGGTCGATGCTGCCGGTCTGGCTGGCGACCCGCCGCCCGGTGGCACGCACCCAAAATGCATGGCCGTCCCTGTGCCGCACCCGGGTTTCGCCGCTGTAGGTTCCGCCGGCCATGACCACCGGGAAAATCTCGGCGCCGTGACTTTGATAGTCGCCCTCGCTGAGGTAGAACACGCGCGTCGAGCGTCCGGTCAGCTCTTCCGTCCGGTAGCCGAAAATCTCCGCCAGCTTGCGATTGCAGCTTCGCACCAGGCGATCCCGCGCGAACAGGATGCCCACCGCTGCGTTGTCGAAAATCATCTGCTGTTCGTCAAAAGCCTGTCGCGCCCGCTCCTCGGCTTCGCGCGTGGCGGTGATGTCCTCGGTCAGCCAGACCGAACCCGCGTGCGGGTTTGCCGGATCCAGGGCGCTGCCGCTGATGCGCAGCCAGGTGGTCCTGCCGTCGTGACGCCGGTGGAGTTGTTCGCGGCGATGCACGACGCCGGCCGCGATCTCGGAATAGACCTGTTCGCCGATGCGCTCGAATTCCTCGTCGCTGTCGAACAGCCTGCGTACGGACTGATCCACCAATGAACCCGCCGCTTGATCGAACAATTCCTCGAAGCGGCGGTTGCAGCGAATGCAAACCCGATTGCGCACCAGGGCAATGCCGATAGAAGCCGTATCCAGGATGGCCGACAGTTCGCGCGTACGATTTTCGAGTGTCTCGATCATCAGCCGGTCTTCGGCAATGTCCTCGATGATCCACAGCGTGCCGTCGCGCGGATGATCGGGGTCCACCGCCTTGGCCGAGACGCGACACCAGAACAGTTTGCCGTCCCTGCGCTTGAGCTGCGTCTCGGCGCGATACGACGCTCCCGCCGAAAGCACCGGCCCGGCCTCGCGCCCCAGCGCCGAATAGGCTTCCTGATCGGCATACAGAATCAGCGCCGACTGGTCGATGAATTCATCCAGCGCGTAGCCGAACATCTCGGCGCACAGTCGATTGGCCTGCACCAGCCGGCGATTGTGGGTGAACAGAATGCCGACCGTGGCATTCTCGAAAATCGCATTGAGTTCGAGTACGGCCTTCTTCGGCGGCACCGCGACGGAACTGCCCCTCATCGCTCCGTGTCCGCTCCGGTGCCGGCTTGCAGCACCCGCAACAGGGAGGACGTGTCATGCATGCCCCAGCCATGCGCCATCAGCGCATTCAACTGCTGCCATACCGCGGCGGATACCGGCAGAGGAGCACCGATCCGTGTCGCCTCGTCCATCAGCAATGCATAGTCCTTGTGATGCAGGCGGGCCTCGACGCCGGCGGCAAACTCGCGCGCCGCCATTCGTCCGCCAAATACTTCAAGAACGCGCGAAGCGGCCGAACCGCCCTGCATCGCCGTCCAAACTTTGCTGAAATCAACCCCGGAGGCGGCCGCCAGCCGCGCCGCCTCGGCGCAGGCCTCGATCGCCGCGACCATCACCATCTGGTTGCAGGCCTTGGCCACCTGTCCGGCGCCGACCTCGCCGACACGCACAATGGTCTTGCCCAGCACCGAGAACAGGGGTTCGAGGCGCGGCGCCAGCGCCGCCTTGCCGCCCCACATGATGGCCAGCGTGGCGTTGCGCGCACCGCTGCCGCCGCCCGAAACCGGCGCGTCGACAAACTCCACGCCGCGTGCCGCGTACATCGCAGCCACACGCCGCGCCGCGGATGGCGCGACGGTGGAAAAGTCGACATGGATCGCGTCCGGCGCCAAGCCGTCAACGAGCTGCAGCGCGAGCCCTTCGAGATCGGCGCTACCGGTGACGTTGGTGCAGACGATTTCACTGGCCGCCGCCATCGCGGCAGGAGACTCGCAACGCGTCGCGCTCGTTGCCAGCAAAAAGTCGGCGCTGGCGGCACGGCGACTCCAGACCTTGAGGACGTTACCCGCCCGCAGCAGATGCCCGGCCATCGGCGCCCCCATGGTGCCGAAGCCGATAAATCCTATTTTCATGTTTCAGGAGTCGACATCTTCTCCAGCAGCATCAGCGCCGAGATCGAATCGTTCTCGCCCATGCCGCTGCCGACGATGGCGTTGAA
>JANMTA010000393.1:0-2120 GCA_031389965.1 Betaproteobacteria bacterium | reverse complement strand
CTCGCGGACACCTGGATCCACCTCAACTACCTGGTGCAGGCCGGCGAGCGAAATCGCGGCATGTCCATCGTCAAGTCCCGCGGTACGGCGCATTCGAACCAGGTGCGGGAACTGATCTTGAGCGATACCGGCGTGACTCTGGCCGACATCTACACTGCGGGCGGCGAGGTGTTGATGGGCACCTTGCGCTGGGAAAAAGAAAGCGCCGAGCGCATCGCCAACGAGGTCGCCGAAGTCGCGGGGACGCTCAGGCGCGTAACGCTCGATGCCGAGGAGGCCGTCCTCGAAGTGCGAGCGAAGTCGCTGCAGACGGAGCTCCTGGCGAAACAGGTCGAGAAGACCTTGTTGGACCGCACCACGGAGAGTCGCGAGCGGGAATTGTCGCGCGGCCGCGCCCAGATGCAGGAATTGCGCGACGGCGATGCTGCAAAGAAAGCCGGTAAGTGAGCCCGTCATGAGCCGCCGCGCCATCTTCAAGTTCCGCCTGTTTGCCGCAGGCGATGCCCCCAACTCGGTGCAGGCCATCGCCAATCTTGTCGCGTTCTGCCATGCGCATTTGCCGGATCGGTACGAGATCGAAGTCGTGGACGTGTTCCGGGAACCGAAGCGCGCGCTGGCAGAGGGGATTTTCATGACACCGACTCTGGTCGTGCTGACGCCACCGGTGCGCAGAATCGTCGGCACACTCAGTCATACGCAGACCTTGTTGCAGGCATTGGGGTTGCTAGACATCGCGGTATGAAACCAGCCAAACCACGGTCTTCGCGCGACACGCATGAAGAAATCTCCGCGCTGATCGAAACGCTGCACTTGACCGGGCAACGCCTGGAGCAACTGACGGCAGGCGAGGTGGATAGCGTGGCGGACAGTGCAGGCCGCACCTTCCTGTTGCAACATGCCCAGGAGCGGCTACGCGACACCGAAGCCGCCAAGCAGGCCGCCATTCTTGACTCGCTGCCGGCGCATCTGGCCCTGCTCGATGCCGGGGGAACCATCATCGCGGTGAACCAGGGGTGGCGAACGTTTGCCAGCGCGAATGCGCTGCAGGGTCCGCAATACGCGATCGGCGTCAACTACCTCGATATCTGCGACAGCGCGCAGGGAGATGACGCGACCGAAGCGCAGCAGGCTGCCGCGGGCATTCGTTCGGTGCTGGCGGGAGCGGCACCCGGCTTTTCACTCGAATACCCCTGCCATTCGCCAGCGCAGCAGCGCTGGTTCCTGATGAAGGTGGCACCGCTCGCCCCTGCGCATTCGATGGGCGCCGTAGTCATGCACCTGGACATGACAAGCGCGTGGCAGGCGGACGAAAGTCGCCGCGACGCCGAGCTGAAATTCCGGCAGATGGCGGAAAACATCCGCGACGTGTTCTTCCTCCAGGACGCGGCCAGCCATCGCATGGAGTACGTCAGCCCGGCCTACGCCGAGACCTGGGGCCGTAGCTGCGCCAGCCTGCAAGCCGATCCGGCATCGTGGGCGGCGGCGATCCACCCGGATGATCGGGCGGCGGCCGATGCGAACTACATTAACGGGATGTCGACCGGAAGGTTCGAGAACGAGTACCGGATAATTCGTCCGGACGGCTCGGTTCGCTGGATCGAGGCGAGGGGCTTTCCGGTCCGCGACACCGCCGGCAAGCTGGTACGCGTCGCCGGCGTTGCCGCCGACATCACCGAACGCAAGACAGCGGAAAACCGGATCAGGCGCCTGAATCGCGTCTATGCCGTGTTGAGCGGCATCAACACGCTGATCGTGCGCGTGCACGATCGCGATGAACTGTTCCGCGAGGCATGCCGGATCGCGGTCGAGCAAGGCGGGTTCCGGATGGCGCTGATTGGTATGGTGGAGCGGAGTACCGCGCAGATCATCCCGGTCGCGTCGGCGGGCAAGGACGACGATCTGCTCAAGGCCATCAATGCCATGCTGGCGTCGCATGAGGATGCGCCACATTCCGCTCTCGCGTGGGCGGTCAGGGACAAGAAGGCTGTCGTGGCCAATGATTCGATCAATGACAGGAGGGTTTTGCTGCACAAGTATTACCTCGCATCGGGAGTCGGCTCGATAGCCGTATTTCCGTTGATCGTCGCGGACGAGGCGGTCGGCGTGCTCGCGCTGTATGC
>JANMTA010000384.1:0-5476 GCA_031389965.1 Betaproteobacteria bacterium | reverse complement strand
GGCAACAAGACCGGCCGCTACGTGCTGAAGTACGTATGAACGAAGCCGAAACCCGCGCCGAACACATCGACCCTGCCCTCGCCGCCGCCGGCTGGGGCAAGGTTGACGGTAGCCGGGTGCGGCGCGAATACCCGATCACGCTCGGCCGGCTGGAGGGCGCGGGCAAGCGCGGCAAAGCCTTGAGCGCGGACTACGTTCTGGAATATCGCAACACCAAACTGGCGGTGGTAGAGGCCAAGGCCTGGGACAAGGCGCTGACCGAGGGCGTCGGCCAAGCCAAGGATTACGCCGTCAAGCTGGCCGTGCGCTTCACCTACGCGAGCAACGGCCAGGGCATTTACGGCATCGACATGCAGACCGGGGCCGAGGGCGAACTGGCGCGCTATCCGACGCCCGACGAGCTGTGGGCGCTGAGCTTCGCCACGCCCAACGCCTGGCGCGACCGCTTCGCCGCCGTGCCCTTCGAGGATCGCGGCGGTTATTTCCAGGGCCGCTACTACCAGGACATCGCGGTGGAGCGCGTGCTGGCGGCGCTGGCCGAGGGGCGCAAGCGCATCCTGCTGACGTTGGCGACCGGCACGGGCAAGACCTTCATCGCCTTCCAGATCGCCTGGAAGCTGTTCCACAGCCGCTGGAATCTGTCCGGGGAAGCGACGCGCCGCCCGCGCATCCTGTTCCTCGCGGACCGCAACATCCTGGCCGACCAGGCTTTCAATGCCTTTTCGGCCTTCCCCGACGATGCGCTGGTGCGCATCGCGCCGGAGGACATCCGCAAGAAGGGCAAGGTGCCGAAGAACGGCAGCATCTTCTTCACCATCTTCCAGACCTTCATGAGCGGCGCCGACGGTGCGCCGTATTTCGGCGCGCATTTTGGTCAATACCCGCCCGACTTCTTCGATTTCATCGTCATCGACGAGTGCCATCGTGGCGGAGCGAACGACGAAGGCAACTGGCGCGGCATCCTCGATTACTTTGCCCCGGCCGTGCAGCTTGGCCTGACGGCGACACCGAAGCGCCAGGACAACATCGACACCTACGCCTACTTCGGCGATCCGGTATTCGTCTATTCGCTCAAGGACGGCATCAACGACGGTTACCTGACGCCCTTCCGCGTCAGGCAGATCGCCACGACGCTGGATGACTACGTGTTTACGCCCGACGACACGGTGGTCGAGGGCGAGATCGAGGCCGGCAAACGCTACGAGGAAAAAGACTTCAACCGCATCATCGAGATTCGGGAACGCGAGAAAAAGCGTGTCGAGATCTTCATGGGGCAGATCGACCAGCGCGAGAAGACACTGGTGTTCTGCGCCAACCAGACCCATGCACTGGTGATCCGCGACCTCGTGAATCAAATCAAAACCAGTACCGACCCCAACTACTGTCACCGTGTCACCGCCGACGACGGCGCGCTGGGCGAGCAATTCTTACGCGACTTCCAGGACAACGAGAAGACCATCCCGACGATCCTGACCACCTCGCAGAAACTCTCGACCGGGGTGGATGCGCGCAACGTGCGCAATATCGTGCTGCTGCGGCCGGTGAATTCGATGATCGAGTTCAAGCAGATCATCGGCCGCGGCACGCGGCTTTTCGACGGCAAGGACTATTTCACGATTTACGACTTCGTCAAGGCGCACCACCATTTCGGCGATCCGGAATGGGACGGCGAACCGATCGAACCTGAAGTCTGCGCGAAGTGCCTTTCGGCGCCGTGCGTCTGCATCAAGGAGCCGCCACCGGTTTGTTATCTCTGCGGCAAATCGCCCTGTGAATGCGCAAAAGACCCTTGCCCGAAGTGCGGCCAGCGCCCCTGCGTCTGCACGAAGCAAGCGAAGGTGAAACTGGCGGACGGCAAATCACGCACGATCCAGCACATGGTAGTCACCAGCTTCTGGCACCCGGACGGCACGCCGATGTCGGCGCAGCAGTTCATGGAGGCACTGTTCGGCAAGCTGCCGGACTTCTTCAAGGACGAGCACGAACTGCGGGCGCTGTGGAGCGCACCGGATACCCGCCGAAAGCTGCTGGAAGGCTTGGCGGAAAAAGGCTTCGGCAAGGATCAGTTGGCCGAGATGCAGAAGATCATCGACGCCGAGAAAAGCGACCTGTTCGATGTGCTGGCGCATGTCGCCTACGCCCTGGAACCGCTGACCCGCGAAGAACGGGCGGATCGGGCGATGGCGGTCATCAGCGAGAACTTCAAACCCCGGCTGCGGGTGTTTCTCGACTTCGTGTTGTCTCACTACGTGGCGGTTGGCGTTGAGGAACTGGATCAGGCCAAGCTGACACCCTTGCTGAAGCTCAAATATCACGACTCGATTGCGGATGCAGTGGCTGATCTGGCCCGACTTTGACACTTTCGAGGCACATTTTCCAGTGACACCCAGTAACGGCGCGGGTTTCCGGGCGCCAAGTCGCCAAACGCCTAGATACATGGATTGTTGATTGTCACCCCTGAAGACCGCTACGATAGGTGGCATGTACCTACGCGAGAGCAAACAACGGCGGGCCGATGGCAGCGTCGTGACCTACCTGCAGCTGGCGGAGAACGTCTGGGATGCCGCCAAGGGAAGATCGCAAGCCAGCATCGTGCATAACTGCGGGCGCGCCGACGACCCGGACGTCGTCGAGCGTCTGCGCCGGCTGGCCAAAAGCATCCTGCGTCGTTGCTCGCCGGAAGAGATCGTCGCTGCCGGCGGCGACTGGCGCCTGATCTGCGTCTGGCCCTACGGCGACATCTACGTGCTCGAAGCCATCTGGAAGCAACTCGGCATCGACGCCATCGTGCGGCAGCAGGCCGGCGCGCGACATCTCGGGTTCGATGTCGAACGCGCCCTGTTCGCGCTGGTCGCCAACCGCGCCTGCGCGCCGGCATCGAAACTCTACTGCCATGAACAGTGGCTCAAGGAAGACGCGCATATCGACGGGACGCAGGGACTGAAACTGCACCAGATCTATCGCGCCATGGACTTCCTGGAAGCGAACAAGGAAGCGATCGAGCAAGCCATCTTCCACCGGGTCGCCGATCTGCTCAACCTGGACGTGGAGGTGATCTTCTACGACACCACCTCGCTGCACTTCGAGACTGACGAGGAAGACGAAGGCGACAAGAACGGACAGGTTCATGGCAGCGCGACGGCGGGCAAGAAGATCTACGCCGCTCCCCGCAAGCGTGGCCACAGCAAGAACGGCCGTGGCGACGCGCCGCAGATCGTGGTCGGAATGGCCGTCACGCGGGACGGATTCCCGGTGCGGCATTGGGTGTTCCCCGGCAACACGGTCGATGTCACCACGGTCGCCCGGGTCAAGGAAGACCTTCGCGGCTGGCAACTCACCCGCTGCCTCTTCGTCGGCGATGCCGGGATGGTCTCGCAGGCCAACTTGCAGACCTTGTCCAAGGGCGGCGGCAAGTATCTGCTGGCCATGCCGATGCGCCGCGGCGACGAAGTCACAGAGGAGGTCCTGTCGCGTCCGGGACGCTACCGCACCGTCGCCGAGAATCTGGAGGTCAAGGAAGTCATCGTTGGCGAGGGGGAGCGGCGGCGACGCTATGCGGTCTGCTTCAATCCGCTGGAAGCCAAACGCCAGAGGGCGCATCGGGAGGAACTGCTGCACGAACTGGAGGCGGAGCTGGCCAGCCTGTCCGATCTGGCCAAGGTGATCCACACCAAACGGGTCTGCGCCTTGCGCACCAGTGCCCGCTATGGCCGCTTGCTGAAGGAAACAAAGCGGGGTCTGGCGATCGACCGTCAGGCGGTGACCGAACTGGAGCGCTTCGACGGCAAGTTCGTGGTGCATAGCAACGACGACACGCTGACGGCGGAAGACATGGCGCTGGGCTACAAACAGCAGCAGCGGGTGGAAGAAGCCTGGCGGACGATGAAGAGCGGCTTGAAGATGCGTCCAGTGTTCCACTGGGCGCCGCACCGCATTCATGCGCACATCGCCATCACAGTCCTGTCTCTATTGCTTGAGCGAACCATCGAGCACGCATGTCAGGATACGTGGCGCAATATCCGGGATGATCTGAAGCGCATTCAGCTGGCGCTATTGTCCAGCCCCAACGGTCGTGTCTGGCAGGTCACCGAGCCGTCGACAGATGCCGCTAACCGATTGAAGGCATTGAAAATCAAGCCACCAAAGCCAATCCTGAATCTGGATTGAGCACCTCCCCCGCCTAGATACACACCGATTTCGGCGTGATCGCCGAATGCCTTGCGCCACGTGGCTTTCCGACAGGCGTGTTACTTGGCGGTGTCAAAGTCGGGTCTGGGCAAGCCGGATGAGATCGGGAAAGTGTTCAGCGGATTCCAGCAGTACCTCTACGCCGAAAGGGTGTGAGGCTTTAGCAGTACTGCCCGGCGCCATAGCGCCGGCAAAAGTCGGCGCCGGCGCTACGGCGCGGTCGGCCATCTTGCTATGGACCGGCAGCATGGCCTTCTTGAAGGCCAGCTTTTCGTCCCTGGTCGGCACATAGATCGCCGTCTTGCCGCTCTTCCTGACGCCCTCCAGCGCGTGTTCGTTTTCTTCCAGCGCGATCTTGTTTGCGTAGACCGTGGCTTCCTTCATCGCCATTTCGAGCTGCGCGCGCAGCTCGGGCGGCAGGCCGTCCCAGAACTTCTTGTTCACGATCACCGCGTAGCCGAGGTAGTTGTGGTCGGTGATGGTCATGTGCTTCTGCACTTCGTGCATCTTCTGCGTGTACAGCTTGGAGTGCGGGTTGTCGGTGCCGTCGACCACGCCGGTCTGCAAGGCCTGGTAGACCTCGGAGAAGGCCATCACCTGCGGCAGCGCACCGAGGGTGCGGAACTGCTCTTCGAGCACCTTGGACGACTGGATGCGCATCTTCTTGCCCTTGCGGTCGGCCGGGGTCCTTCTCGGCGTATTCGCCAAAAAGGACTTGAAGCCGTTGTCCCGGAAGGCCAGGCCCTTGATGCCCTTGGGTTCCAGCTTGAGCAGCAGGGAGGCGCCGCTCGGTCCCTGCGTTATTTTGTGCAGGTCGGCGTAGCCGTCGAAGATGTAGGGGAAGTCGAACACCGCGAATTCCTTGACGCCGAGCGGGCCGAACTTCGACAGCGAGGGCGCCAGCATCTGCACGGCGCCGAGCTGCAGGGCTTCGAGTACTTCCTTGTCCTTGTAGAGCACGCTGTTGGCATAGACCTCGACCTTGGCACGGCCCTTGGTCAGCTCGTTCGCCTGCTTGGCGAAGAACTCCGAGGCCGTGCCCTGCGGCGTATCGGCCGCCACGACATGGCTGAACTTGATCACGATCGGCGTCTGGGCCAGCGCGATCATCGAGAAAGTCGCGGCGACAAGGCCGACGAACAATGCATGAATTTTCGTGTTTGGTTCTCCTGGGAGATGTTGTGGACGCAACACTCCCACCACGCGCGCCTCGCTGTCGAACCGCCCCCTCCCCCGGTCGACCCGGGCGCGGCAGTAGAATCGCGCCGACGCATCGACAAGCTGGCGG
>JANMTA010000370.1:0-2215 GCA_031389965.1 Betaproteobacteria bacterium | reverse complement strand
GGGCGCGAGGATTCGCCGCCAATGTCGAGAATGTCGGCGCCATCGGCAATCAGTTGTCTTCCGTGCTCGATCGCGTGGGATGCATCGTAATATTTTCCCCCGTCGGAAAAGGAGTCGGGGGTAACATTCACGATACCCATGATCAACGGGCGCGTCAGTGAAAGGCGGTATTTTCCGCAGTGGAGTTCCATTGGCATTGATATATCTTTAAAGTATCTTGTATCTTGACGCGGTATAGCCGGATAAGGATAGCACCCGCCTTTGTCGACTCAGGACACAAGCGAAACCGGTTTTGTCGAGGACGCGGTTACGGCCCCCTATAAGGATAGGTACCTCCCCAAATGAACATGATTTCCTGCTTTGCCAGCCGCCGTCGATCATTCTGCCTTTCCATCCTCGGCCTGCTATTGGGTATTGCCGCCGCCTTCCCGGCAAGGGCCGCCGATGGTGAATTGAAGTCGATCGCGATTCTCGACTTTGAACTCATCGACGAAATGCGGGACATGGCGCCGGCGACCGTCGAATACCAGCGGCTCATTGTCGTCCGTGACCAGCTGGCGGAAGCCTTCGCCAAAGAGGGGCTTTACCGGGTCGTCGATCTTGCGCCGGCGGCCGAGTTGATGAAGCGACTCAAGTCCGAACAAAGGCTGCACGAATGCAATGGTTGCGAAACTGATATTGCGAAGGTCGTCGGGGCGGACCGTGTCCTGGTTGGCTGGGTGCAGAAAGTCAGCAATCTGATCCTCAACCTGAGCATCCAGATCGAGGATACCGCCACCGGGGCCGTCATCTTCGTCACCTCCGTGGACATGCGCGGGAATACCGATGAATCCTGGCGCCGCAGTGTCTCCTACCTCGTTCGCCAGATGGTGGAAAAGGGCCAGGGCAACCGCTGAAAAGACGCCTTGGCAGCCCTTCTCACCGGACGCGGCTCAGCCTTTCGGCGTGAACATGTCGTGCACGATCGTGTGCCGGTTGGCGATCAGTTCGTCGATCGTCGGCGCGTCCTTCATCGCACGCGAGATTGCCAGTTTGGTCGCCTCGTAGTTGGTGCGATACAGATCCTGCTCGTCAAGCTTGGCATCGGTGGCGCAGCGCGGATCGATCCATATCAGGCTGATGATGCAGAGGTCATTGACCTGGTCTCGCGGCAGGATGCCTTCGATAACGCAGTCGAGCACGGCGTCGGCGGTCGCGGATTGAACGACACCGCCAAACAGGTTAACGTAGGCGCCCGACTTCATCGTCACCTTGGGAACAATCATGGTCGCGGGGCGAACCATCTGGTTGCAGGCGCGGATGGCAAACATTCTGGTATGTCCGGCCGTCTGGCCCATCATGTTGGCGAAGGCTTGACCGACCGGCCCATCCGTGGCGCCGATCAGAATTTCGGGCATTGCGTCGGTGTATTGGCCGTCGGCGGCGAGAACAGTCGCCTCTCCGGTTTTGAAGCTTATCCTGGCGTTCATTTGTGGGCTCCTGTGAAATGACGGAATTGTAATTGCCCGGCTGGCAGCCGGCGCCCTCCGCAAAACTTTTTTGGCTTCGCTATGGTCAGGTCGCCGGCACCGGCATGCCGCGCCGGTCGAGCAGGGCCAGCCAGCCGCGGATCACGCGGTAGAGCACCCATAGGCCCGTGCTGACTGCAACGACCCAAGCCAGGGGATACCCAATAATGGTGATGACCAGCAGGCCGGCAACGAACACCCAGACCAAGGCGAACCAGAAGCTACGCAACTGCCAGCGCCAGTGGCTGGCCAGCCAAGTGCCGCGCACCCCCTCACGTGTAACGTAGTTGATGATCACGGCGATGATCGAAGGCCAGCTGAAGACGAACGCAGTAACGATCCAGGCTGAGGTCAGGATGCCTAACACCGCCGACAGCGCGTGCAACCCGTACATCACGTGGCACCAGGCGCGCGGACCGTCCAGGCTGCCCTCCGCCTGCGCAGGAATCACTTCGGGTTCGGTCATCGCACCTCCTAAAGTCCCAGTTCTTTCCAGAGCAGATCCACGCGCTGCTTCACGGCTTCGTCCATGACGATGGGACGCCCCCACTCGCGGGTCGTTTCGTCCGGCCACTTGTTGGTCGCATCGATGCCCATTTTGCTACCAAGGCTGGCCACCGGTGAGGCGAAGTCAAGGTAATCAATGGGCGTATTCTCGGCAATCAGGGTGTCGCGCGCCGCATCGACGCGCGTGGTCAGCGCCCAGA